>JABSPN010000111.1 GCA_013214425.1 Flavobacteriaceae bacterium
GTAGCGTAATACACTATAAATATATTATAAGATCTCCATTTCGATTTAATTTTCAAAACTGGAGATTTCAAGAAGCTATCCCAAAACTATACAGCCAGTTTGATACTAAAATACCCGCTGTATTTCGTTATCGAAAAAAACTAGTAGGGTTCTTGGATTTTGATTCTCAGAACGGTAAAGTTCAATTTGATTGTATAAGCCTTTCTCAAATTAGAGCAGATTGTGAAATTGACACCTATGTCATGAAAAATATACCTGCATTTATTGAAGAAGACTTTATGTTATCCGCAGAAAATTATATTTCCCAGATTGAATATGAAATGGTAAGCACCCAATGGCTTGAAGGAACTACCTATTATACTAAAGAATGGAAAGATGTAGACAAAGACATTAAATCTAACCAAAGTCTGGGATTGGAGTCTAGAAAAACATCTTATTTCAAAAATATATTACCGCAAGAAATCTTATCATTAGATAGTGATTTAAAAAAAGCTAAAAGTATTTATTATCATCTTCAGCGAAAGTTAAAATGGAACAGAAGACTACAAATTTTTAAAGATTATAATGTCAAAAAAGCTTTCGAGAGCAAAACAGGTTCTCTAGCTGAGTTAAACACAATCCTTTTAAATACGTTAAAAGCTCAAGGTTTTAATGTTGAAATGATGCTATTATCTACCAGAAAAAACGGTTTAGCAACTAAGCTGTATCCTTCACTTTCTGAGTTTAACTACATGATCGTTAAATTGAATATTAATGATCAATCATATTTTTTAGACCTCACAGATAAGTTTAAAAAATTTGGTGAGCTTCCTTTCAAATGCTATAATCAATACGGAAGAGTATTTGATTTTAAAAATAGTAGTTATTGGCAGGATCTTATTCCAAAAAATAGACTAGCCTACAAAAAAGACATTTATTATGATTTAAAAGAGGATGTCATTCAGGGAAAAGCACGATTTAAGAGTGATGGTTATATCAACCAATCAAAACGCTTAAAATACTTTAGGGATAAAGAGGCCTATTTAAAATCTTTTGAAAAAAATGAAACTTTAGAATTGCTTAACTACGAAGGGAAAAATTTTCTAGATTTAGAAAAACCCTTTATAGAAACAATTAGCTTCGAAGTAGAACCAGAAGAGATAGGTGAGGATATTTATTTCAATCCATTTTTATTCAATGAGTTTGAAAAAAATCCTTTTCAATTAAAAGAACGAAATTATCCTGTAGATTTTGGAAAACTTCAGGAATATAAGACGCAAATTACTTTTGAAATTCCAGAAGATTATGACCTTGAGTTTACTCCTGAAAAAAAGCTGATAAAAACTTATGACAATTCTGTAGTAGTTGAAATTAATATGTCTAAAAAAGAAAATAAAATTGTGTTAACACGATATATATATATCAATAAAATTACATTAGAGGCCAATCAATATCAAAATCTAAAAAGAGTTTTTCAAGCTATATTGGATGTTCAGAACAATACGATCCTTGTATTAAAAAAGAAATAAGTAGATTTACAATCTAAATGAGCGCAAAAGCAAAACAAAACTGGAAACGAAAACTTCATGAGGTAATTTATGAAGCCGATACATCTGCAGGTAAATGGTTTGACATTATTTTATTGTTCTTAATCCTAGCTAGTATAGTAGTTGTTATGCTAGAAAGTGTTAGCTATATTGATAAGGAATATCATGCTGAATTAGATATTGCCGAGTGGATCATTACCATTCTCTTTACTTTTGAATACATCGCCAGAATTGTGGTCATCAAAAAGCCTTCTGAGTATATTTTCAGTTTTTATGGCTTGGTTGATTTCTTTTCTACCATACCTAAATATTTATCTTTATTCCTAATAGGCACTCATGCTTTAGTAGCCTTAAGAGCTTTACGATTATTGCGTGTTTTCAGGATATTAAAGTTGGCGCGTTTTATAGGAGAGGGAAATCAATTAGCCAATGCCTTAAAGGCCAGTAAAGCCAAAATATTGGTATTCCTGATGGCTATATTCATGCTTTGTATCATTTTAGGTACAGTGATGTATATGATTGAAGGAGGTTCAGGGTCTGGTTTTACCAGTATTCCGAGAAGCGTGTATTGGGCCATTGTAACACTTACTACTGTTGGCTATGGTGATATCGCCCCAGTGACGGCTTTGGGACAATTTATTGCTTCTATTATTATGATCTTAGGTTATGCTGTGATTGCTGTTCCAACTGGAATTGTTTCTGCGGAAATGACTAAGAAAAAAGAAAAGAAAGTACACTTAAACACGCGATCTTGTCCGAATTGTGCTGCCGAGTATCACAGAGATGATGCTCAATTTTGTTATGAATGCGGAACCCAACTCAATGAATAATTACCTTATTACTATTGGCGGACCAACAGCTATTGGCAAAACTTCATTAAGTATTGCTTTAGCAAAACATTACAATGCAGAAATTATTTCTTGCGATTCTAGGCAATTCTATAAAGAAATGGAAATAGGTACTGCTGTACCTGATGAAGATGAATTAACTGCAGCAACACATCACTTTATTCAACATAAATCAATTCATGACTATTACAACGTTCGAGATTTTGAAACTGATGCCATCAAAAAACTTAATGAATTATTTAAAAACAATAACATAGCAATTATGGTTGGAGGTTCTGGATTATACGCCAATGCTGTTTTATACGGATTAGACGATATTCCTGAAGTCGATATGAGCATTAGAGAAGAGCTTAACACCTTATTTGCTGAACAAGGTCTGACACCTCTTCAGGAGAAATTAAAAATATTAGACCCTGTTAGTTATCATACCATTGCTATTGATAATCCGCAACGATTAATCAGAGCCGTTGAAGTCTCGATTGGAAGTGGGAAACCCTATTCTTCTTTCTTAAACCAAAAGGATGTCAAACGAAATTTCATTCCAATCAATATTTCTTTAACTGCAGATAGAGAAATTATTTACGATCGTATCAATAAACGTGTCGATATCATGGTTGAAATCGGATTAGTAGATGAAGTTAAATCTTTAGTACCATTTAAAAAGTTAAACGCTCTTAATACGGTTGGTTATAAAGAATTATTTGATCACTTAGCTGGTGAGGTTAGCTTAGAAGAGGCTATCGAATTAATTAAACGCAACACGCGTCGCTTTGCCAAAAGACAACTTACCTGGTTTAAAAAGGATAAAAGCATTGAATGGTTTGATTATCAGACAGACTTAGAAAAAATCATACAACACATCGATGAACAAATAAAAAATGCCTGTGACTAATTCACAGGCATTTTTTTATGCTAATTCAGGTAGTGTTTATCCGTTGTTCACTACCAATCTAAATCCTTCTCCGTGAATGTTTAATATTTCAACATTTTCGTCGCTTTTCAGATACTTTCTAAGTTTTGCGATATACACATCCATCGATCTCGAGGTAAAATAGTTATCGTCTCTCCAAATCTTAGTTAGGGCTAACTCTCTTGGCATTAAATCATTTTCATGTAAGGCCAATAAACGCAATAATTGATTCTCCTTTGGAGATAATTTTACTGGCTCTTGATCGCCTATACTTAAGAAACGGAGCTTAGAGTTTAAATGGAATTTACCAATGGTAAACTCAAATTCTTTACTGTCAGCAATCGTGTCTTTTACTTTACGTTGCATGATCGCCTTGATTTTCATCAATAATACTTCAGAATCAAATGGTTTGTTCAGATAATCATCTGCACCCACTTTATAACCATTTAATACATCTTCTTTCATTGCTTTGGCTGTTAAGAAAATAATTGGCACTTCTTCATTTTTGGCTCTAATTTCTTTCGCTAAAGTAAATCCATCTTTATAAGGCATCATGACATCCAAAATACACAGATGATAATCATCTTTTTTGAATTTTTCAAAGCCTTCCATTCCATTTTTGGCTAAGGTTACATCGTAATCATTTAAGATTAGATAATCTTTTAAAACGGTTCCGAAATTTGGATCGTCTTCAACTAATAGAATTTTCTTATTTTCTTTTTCCATAAACTAAGATATTAGTGGTATTTTAATTATGAAGGTACTACCCTTTCCTTTTTCACTTTCTACGGAGATGATTCCATTATGATCATCTACTATTCGCTTTACGTAGGCCAAACCTAAACCGTGACCTTTTACGTTATGTATATTTCCTGTGTGTTCTCTGTAGAACTTTTCAAATATTTTCTTCTGAACAGATTTAGACATCCCACTTCCCTGATCATGAATCTTTAAAATGATGTAGTCCTTTACATTCTCAGTATAGACATCAATTTTTGGTGATTCCGGAGAATACTTAATGGCATTATCTAATATATTAACCAGTACGTTTACAAAATGCGTGTCGTTGGCTAAGATTGAAGATTTTTTTGCATCCAAATTTACATTAATATAACCTTGTCTGTCTTCTACGATTAATTCGACATGAGTAATGGCATCTTCAAGAAGATCGTGAAGTTTTACACGTTCTTTCTTAATGTCAACTTGATTTTTCTCTAGTTTCGATATTCTCAAAACATTCTCAACCTGAGCATGCATTCGCTTATTCTCGTCTCTAATCATTTTAAGGTATCGTAATACCTTATCTTCATCTGCAATTGTTTTTGGGTTTCTGATCGCATCTAATGCCAGATTAATCGTCGCTATTGGAGTTTTAAACTCATGCGTCATATTATTAATGAAATCTGTTTTTATTTCGGAAATCTTACGCTGTTTGATTAACTGTGAAATGGCACTCCAATAGGCTATGATAATAACCAAGGTAAAAATAATCGATAGAATACTCATTTCTTTCACGCTAGATAACATGATCTTCTTGTATTCCGGAAAATTAACTCGTAACTGATAGTCACCTCTCCCGTTTTTATCCATAAAGATAGGTACTTCATAGGCGCCTAAACCTCCTCCCTCTTCTTCATCAAAATCGTCACTTCTTACTTTAGTGGCTAAATTATTACTGTAAATCGCATATTCAAAATCAACATTAATTCCTCTCTCATGTAATTCTCTATCTAAAATTGAATTAATGGTACGATTGGTAATTCTCAAATGAATAGGAGCCTTTTTCGAAATCTCAAAATAAATATCTTCCAATTGAGCTTTATCGTATTCTGAAATTCTATTCACCCATTCTAATCGTTTCTTAAAAGGCATGGCTGCATCATCAGGAGCGTATTCATCGTCATAAAAAACTGTAAAGCTTCCGCCTATATATTTTTTAACACTGATACTATCACCAAAAACATTGTCAAAGAACTCATTTGAGATATTGTAGCTTTCTTCAATTACTCCGCTTCTGTAATAGAAGGTTTCGTTGGTTCTGTCGTCGTTCTGTCTTAGCAGCATGTCATTTAAGACTCTCTCATCAGGAACGCCTATACTGTCAATCAGTTTCTGAACGTCATAGAAGAAATCTTCTTTTTCTCTTTTTTGGATTTTCTGAGAAACAGAACTTAAGATTTGTTTTACATTTAATGTAAACTGTTCGTCCTTATTCTGGATTGCATCTTTAATCCAAAAACCCTGAACAAAAATTATACCTATTAGAGATAAACTCATAAGGATTACCAATAAAATGAACAACTTTTTATTCATCATTCAAAAATATATTTTAAACGATAGTATGTGAAATTTTTAACCTAACCTTAACAGAAACGTTAAAAGAATAATTATTCTTTCAACGTTTTCTTAATTTCTTTAAGTATATTATCTATCTGAGTCGGTATTTTTGATAAATCATCATTAAAAATTGCAAAATCTGAAAGTTTTAATCGTATTTCATCACTAAATTGATTGTCAATTTTTTTCAAAACCTGCTCTCTGGATAACTGATCTCTTTGCATAATGCGTTTAATCCTGTCTTCTAAAGGAGCCACTACTGTGATGACAAAATCACAGGATTTATGACCGTCAATTTCAAATAAAATCGCTGTTTCTTTTATGACGAAACTTGCATTTTGGGTTGTAATCCAGTACTCGAAATCTTTAGTAACTGCTGGATGCACTATCCCATTAATCTGCTCTAATAAAGATTTGTCATTAAATATCTTTGAAGCAATATAGGTTCTGTTCAAGTCACCATCGACATAACTGTCTTCGCCTAGTAATGCGATGATCTTGGTTTTAACTTCAGTGTGCGCTCTCATCAAACGTTTGGCTTCAATATCCGATATGTATACTGGCACTCCAAGTTTTTCAAAATACTTTGCCACTGTGGTCTTACCTCTACCTATTCCTCCTGTTAATCCTACTACATTCATTCTACTACCACGTATTCAACATTATTATTTTTTACTTTGATATCTTTTAACTGATTCGGGAATTCAGTAAGTTTTATTTTCATTGTACTCAACTCTTTTTCAGCAAAGTCGCATACTAAATGAAAGTCATTTACTTCTAACTTATTATAAAAACTAATCGGACTCCTAAAACTTACCTTAACTTCTTTAGGAAAAATATTCACCTTAAGCTCCTCAGGAGTATTAATCACTCGAATCGGAATACTCAACTCATTATACACATATTCCTCTATTAGTGCTGAGACTTCAATTTCTTTTTGAGAGAGCTTGATTTTCTCTTCCGAATTTAAACCCAGTGAAACAGAAATATTGTCTTCGAGGTCTTCCATTATCAAACTTTCGGTTTCGATATAGGAAATTGAGTCCAATACTTTTGAAGGTCCATACACTTCAACACTGTCTGGTTTTATTGTAATACGATCTCTTATTTCATATCCATTCTTAAAAGAAAGTGTTTGCATTAGTTTAATTGCTACCTTCTTTTTAGCATTTTCACCAATATCAATTAAAATAGGATCTGTGCTTATTAAATTAATATCTCTTAGCCCATCAAATGACTCTTTAATTTTACCCAAATTAGATTCTGGAAGCCAAAAGTATTGCCCTTTGTCAACTTTTAAATCATTAATAATATCAACCTTAATTGTTTTATTAATTACATTTAAACCCAGTAACCTAAAGCCAGAGGCACTAATCTGCAAAGGAACCTTTAAGGCTTGATTGTTTACTTGCTTCTCATTGGGGATATTGTAAAATTCTAACGCTACTTCCTGTTCAACGGTATACGTATCACTAAGCTTTGTAAAAAACCAGAGTAGCAAAGAGATAAAAAAGAATAAGGAGAACGTTCTAAACTTTTTAGTACTTAAGGATTTTAATATGTCATTAAAAACTCTTTTCATTTATTTAAAAAACAATCTAGGGAAAGCTTCTTCTGGTTTTTTTCTTAATAGTTCAATGGCGATTGTCGATTTTAAAAATCCGTAACCATAACCAAAAAACTGAATAGATACCGCAAAAAGGGATAAAACTCCTATCACAAGACTTCTATTTTCTATCGTTGCAAATAAAAACACTAAAGCAAAATACAACAGATAAAATAACATCAATAAGGAACTCTTCAGTATGAGAATGCTTAATAAGGAAGCACATAACCCTAGCACAAACAAAGTAGGAAACCAATAGGTTATTTTTCTGGTTTCTGGGTGCCAGTGATTCAATATAGGTCTACACATACCAAACTTATTTACTTGTTGGTAAAATTTCTTCCAGGAAATTCTTCTTTTATGGTACACGTAAGCCTCTTCAATTAACTTGGTATCAAAACCAGCTTTCCATAAACGGATGGTTAAATCTGGGTCTTCTCCTGGATGTATATCTCCAAAACCCTGGGTAGCTTCAAAAGCTTTTCTTGATAAACCCATGTTAAAACTCCTTGGCTGGAATTTATTGACACTAGATTTCTTTCCTCTTATTCCTCCTGTTGTCAAAAAGGAGGTCATAGCAAAATTGATTGCTTTTTGAAGCGTTGTAAAGCTTTTATGAGCCGAATCTGGCCCTCCAAAACAAGCTACATATTCTTGTTGTAAACTTTTATCTACCGTTGTTAGATAATGAGATGGAATAATACAATCTGAATCTAAAATTAAAAAGTAATCTCCTTTGGCTACTCGCATTCCGTAATTTCTGGAATCTCCTGGGCCTGAATTCTCTTTAAAGTAATAGCTTATCTGTAGCTGTTCGTTATAACCTGCTGCAATAGGTTCAGAAGAAATTGAAGACCCATCTTCAACAATCACTATTTCAAAAGGTTTAGTAAAATCTTGTTTGGATAGACTTTCTAATAATTCCGCTATTTCATCGGGTCTGTTATAAACAGGTATTATAAACGAATAACTTATCTTCACTTCTCAATTTTCATATTTTCAAAACAAAGGTAACCGTATGTTTTATGAAAAGCAAAAGCCATTCTGAATAGAATGGCTTTCTGTATTTAAAATGTGTATTTAGTTGTTATTTTTCTCCCATAAACTGAGCCATTACCGCATTACTTACTCCAACATTTGAGAATCCTCCGTCATGAAATAAGTTTTGCATCGTCACTTTCTTTGTTAAATCAGAGAATAACGAAACAGTATAGTTAGCACAATCTAATGCTGAGGCATTTCCTAATGGTGACATTTTATCGGCATAGGAAATAAATCCATCAAATCCTTTTACTCCTTGTCCGGCAGTTGTTGGAGTTGGAGATTGAGAAATAGTGTTCACGCGTACATTGTGATCTGTTCCGAAGAAATAACCAAAACTTCTGGCAATAGATTCTAACATGGCTTTATTATCCGCCATATCGTTATAAGTGTGGAATACCCTTTGTGCAGCAATATAAGAAAGTCCAACAATAGAACCCCACTTATTCATGGC
>JABSPN010000112.1 GCA_013214425.1 Flavobacteriaceae bacterium
CTTGGTCAGAGTTTAAATAGTTCATATGATAGATTGAGATACACAAAAATAGGTAGACAGGTTTCCATTACTGGACAGTTAGTATTTTCAGCATACAATAGTAGTGATTTTAGTAATACTTTTACTATTGGATTTTGTCTGGTGCTTCTTCTCGAGCCAGAACTTCTTGAAGATTTTGCTTTACGCTCTTCTTCTTTCTCAGCTATTTTTTGAGCACGTTTAATTTTTTCATTTAGAATTTCATAAGCACTTTCTCGGTCAACAACATCATTGTATTTTGTGATTAATGAAGAATTATCAATCAGCTCTTTTAATTCTAATTTGGTCAAAATATCCATTCTACTCATTGGCGCTCTTAATAAAGTTGCTGCCAATGGTGTAGGACGTCCTTTTTCATCTAAAGCTGAAACCAGAGCTTCACCAATCCCCAGAGAAGTTAGTACTTCAGCAGTGTCGTAAAAATCGGTATCAGGATAATTCTGTGCTGTTAACTTAATCGCTTTTCTGTCCTTAGCGGTAAAAGCTCTTAAGGCATGTTGGATTTTTAATCCTAACTGACTCAATACAGCATCTGGAACATCGGTCGGATTTTGGGTGACAAAATAGAGTCCGATACCCTTAGAACGAATTAACTTAACAATACTTTCAATTTGTTCTAATAAGGCTTTCGAAGCATTCTTGAAGATTAAATGCGCTTCATCAATAAAGATCACCAGTTCAGGTCTTCCGCTATCTCCTTGTTCAGGGAAAGTCTCATAAATCTCAGCTAATAAACTCAGCATAAAGGTTGAGAATAGCTTTGGTTTATCCTGAATATCAGTCAATCTTAAAATATTAATATAACCTCTTCCGTCCTCATCGATTCGAGTTAAATCATCTACTTCAAACGATTTTTCTCCGAAGAAAAGATCACCACCTTGCTGTTCTATTTCAATGATACGTCTCAATATAGCTCCAGTTGAAGAACTAGAGATTCTACCATAGGCTTCCTGGAATTCTTTTTTTCCTTCACTAGTAGCGTATTGTAAAACTTTTTTAAAGTCCTTTAAATCCAGTAAAGGAAGTTTATTATCATCACAATATTTAAATACAACAGAAATAATACCTGCTTGGGTTTCAGTAACATCAAGAATTCTGGATAATAAAACAGGTCCGAATTCACTTACCGTTGCACGTAGTCTAACTCCATCTTGTTCAGACAGACTTAAAATTTCAACAGGAAAGCTTTTGGGTTCAAAAGCAAAACCGATTTTCTCATGACGTTCATCAATTTTCGGATGTCCACCACTCGCTTGAGCAATTCCACTTAAATCTCCCTTCATATCCATTAATAAAACAGGAATGCCTTTTTCAGATAAGTTCTCTGCCAAAACTTGTAGAGATTTGGTCTTCCCGGTACCAGTTGCACCAGCTATAAGACCGTGTCTGTTTAAAGTTTTTAATGGAATTTTAACTAAAGCATTTGTGATAGCCTCACCTTCTAACATTGCTGCCCCTAAAGGAATGAAGTCTCCTTTGGTTGTATACCCTTTTTCTATATGATCGAAAAACGTTTCGGTAGTATTCATATTCAATGATAATTTTGATAAAAATAAATAAACTTTATGTAATTTTAGAAGAGAAAAACAGTTTTAATTTTACAGTCTCATGCGATCAATTCAATTTTTCCTTTTCGTTTTTTGTCTTTGTTTAATTTCTTGTCAGGATACTCAACCAAAATTTCATAAATCTCATTATCCTAAAAAAGCGGAAGCTCCATTTAGTGATTTAGTAGAAGTTGGAAACACCTTATATTTAGCAGGTCAAATTGGAATGGATCACAATAGCAGAACTTTAGTTTCTGGAGGTGTTGAAGCCGAAACCAAACAAGCAATTCTTAATTTAAAAGAAGTGCTAGAACTCCATAATTCATCGCTGGATCAAGTAGTAAAATGTACTGTAATACTATCAGATATCAATGATTTTGCTGAGTTCAATGAGGTGTATGTACAATACTTCCCAAATAAACCTGCTCGTACAACTTTTGCGGCTAGTGGTTTAGCTAGAAATGCAAAAATTGAGATTGAATGTATTGCTGTAAAAAAATAGCGAGGCTATTCTAGTGATTTGATGATCACATAATCTCCTACTCTGGATTGAACCTGACCGGGTTCGTTACAGTGATCCCATTCTCCAGTTCGGAATTCTATTTGAGCACTAACACCTTTATCAAGATAGTTTTGAAGTTCTTTACGACTGAGGAAGCTTTCACAAACTTTGATAAAATAATCCTGGATAGAACATCTTAAATAGAGATCTTTATGTTTTGTTACTTTACCAGCTTTATTAACAAAGGGTTTCTCTACAATCAAACAACTGACTGTTTGTAATTCATTTTTTGAACTCTTTTTTTCTTGTGCTTTACAACTTAAGAATGTCAACGTGAGAACAAGGAATATTTTATACATAATGAGTTAGGTTTTTGTTTAAAGATATAAAATCAAAAATCATTCCAACTACCTATCAGGTTATCTAATAAAGCATTATCTTTGCCGCCCTATGCGAGAAGAGATTCAACAATTGGTAAATGAAGGTGTGATGTTGCCTTTGATGGAAGCTTTTTATACAATTCAAGGTGAAGGCTTTTATAAGGGCACTGCTGCTTATTTTATACGAGTGGGAGGATGCGATGTTGGATGCCATTGGTGTGATGTAAAAGAAAGCTGGGATGCCGAATTACATCCGCCAACAGCAATTGATAAGATTGTGTCTGATGCGCATCAATATTCAGATACAATAGTTGTTACTGGTGGTGAGCCTCTGATGTGGGATATGAATCCTTTAACAGATTTATTGAAATCTAAAGGAATGAAAACGCATATTGAAACTTCAGGAGCCTACACGCTAACAGGTAATTGGGATTGGGTCTGTTTATCACCTAAGAAAACAAAACTCCCTACCAAGGAAGTCTATGACGTGGCCCATGAGCTAAAAGTGATTGTTTACAATAAACATGATTTAATCTTTGCTGAAGAACAAGCCGCCAAAGTAAATAAGGATTGTGTGCTGTATTTACAGCCAGAATGGAGTAAGAGAGATGAAGTGATTCCAATTATAGTGGATTATGTCATGAATAATCCACAATGGAAAGTATCCTTACAAACACATAAGTATTTAAATATACCCTAAATAAATAAAGGCAATGAAGTATATCATTGCCTTTAATGTTGGGGTTTCTTATTGGTGTAGTTTGATTCTTAGAATTCAATTGGTACTGAAATCATAGTATTATCCCAAGCCATATACATAGTGGCTCCTCTATCAGTTTTTGAAAAGGCTATTGAAAAGGCCTCCATCATATTGTTTGTTTTCTCTACTGAAACTGTTACTCTGGCAACATCTTTACTTTCGTCATAAGAATAAGCGCCCCATTGATCGGTTACACTGTTAAGAATGATAGTCCATTCATTTTCATTTGGAATTGTAAATAATGAGTAAGTTCCAGCACTAATGGTTTTACCTCCAATGATAACATCTTGTGTAAACGTTACTTCTGTACATTCATTAGCTCCAGTTCTCCAAATTTTTCCATAAGGAATTAATTTTCCAAAAATGTCACGACCTTTTTTCATAGGTCTGCTATATACTACTTTTACAATTGGAGTTTCGGTTCTACTTGTTCTGTAAGAAGCAATGTCTAACGGACTTTTATCAATTTTAGCAAATTTTTGGGCACTTACCGAAGAAGAAAATACTAAAGTTAAAGTGAATACAATAAGGCTTAATAGCTGTCTTTTTTTCATAATATTATTTGATGATTTTATTTTAAATAGTCATTAAATCCAATAGAAACTTACACTTAAAAATATAAAAAAAAGTTAAAATCTAGCGATGCGTCAATTTGGCTAAGTAGTCATGATGCTCTCCATCTAGCACTTTTTCGCAATATAGTCCGTTGACTTCTGCTGCTAACTCAAGGGTATTATAATCTAAATACAACCAATGAAAAGCCTCGGAGGTATTTCCCTTATAACTAATGGTAAATACAACTTCACCATAATATTTCCCAGGAGAAATATAAAAAGAGTCATCTTCTTCAGTAAACATATAAGCAATATCAGAAGAATCCAGTAAAATTTGCCCATCCGGATTTAAGATATCTTTTAAGTGACTCAAGAATTTGTCAAGCTGATTTGTTTTCCCGCAAAGACCTATTCCATTCATGAGTAATAAAAGCGTATCATAAGACTCCTGAACATCAAAAATATTGGTTTCTTTAGTTTTTAAAACACCTCTTCGATGCGCAACCTCTACGGCATCTTTAGAAATGTCGATAGCCGTAACATCGATGTTCTTTTTATTTTGTAAATAAAGCGAGTGACTTCCAGCGCCGCAGCCTATATCAAGAGTTGTGCCTTTACAGAGAAGCAATGCTTTTTGTTCTATTTCAGGCATTTCATCATAAGATCTGAAAAGATAAGGTAGTGGCATTTCATCTTGTTCTGAGATGTCAGATTCAGTGATAATATCTTCAGAATAATTTCCTTCAAGATAATCCAATAAAGCAGTCCCAATTATATCGTTCATTTTATTAATTTAGCGCTGTAAAATGTTATGATGGAAGACTTTCTGAATCAGCTACCAAAACGGGCCAAAGATAAACATAACGAAAACAAAAAATTCTTTTCCAAGCTTAAAAAAAAGCCACCCAAGAATTTAGATTACCTAATGCAAGAGTTGCATGAAGATGAATTCGAAAGGACAGATTGTTTGACTTGCGCTAATTGTTGTAAAACTACAGGGCCGTTATTTACCGATAAAGACATTGAACGGATCGCTAAACATTTTAAACAAAAACCGCAACAGTTTATAGATCAGTATTTACGAATAGACGAAGACAATGATTATGTGTTACAAGAAGTGCCCTGTACATTTTTAGATACAGAAAACTATTGTATGATCTATGATGTTCGACCAAAAGCCTGTAGAGAGTTTCCACATACCGATAGGAAAAAGTTTCAGCAAATATCCAATCTTACCTTAAACAATGTCGCTATTTGTCCAGCAGCTTATAACATAGTTGAGGCAATGAAAGAAAGGATAAAGTAGTTATTGATACAGCAAATATTGCTTTCTAATTGTATTGTAGTGATCCAATCCTTCTTTCCAGGAAGCTTTGATTTCTTCTTCAGATAACCCAGCTTCGATTTGTTCTTGTAACTTTTTAGTCCCGGCCAGTTTGACGAAAAAAGGTTTAAAAAAACCTTCTGTAGTTTCCATTTGCCTGTAAAACTCAATTAAATAAGATAAGTCAAGTTTGTTTTTCTTTTCTGCTTTGGAAAGATCATAACCATAACAAGCTTTTCCTTCATGCTTCGGGTGTTTAGCTCCTTCATTAGGTTGTGGTGTAAAATAAAAGGAAAATTGTTTTTTATCAGCTCCAGGTTCACCAATCACTTGAAACTGTTTATTAGTCCCTCGACCTACGCTTATCGGTGTTCCCTCAAACAAGCATAGGCTTGGATAAAGATTAATCGATTGCGCATTCGGTAAGTTTGGAGAAGGCTTAATGGGTAAGTCATAACTTTTATCATGACTGTAGTTGGCACATTCAATAATAGTAATTTCAGATTGAGTCCCATTTTCTAACCATTTTTCACCATTAATCATTTTTGCGTATTCACCAATTGTCATTCCATGTACAATAGGTATGGGATGCATTCCTACAAAGCTTTTATGTTCCTTTTCTAATATGGGTCCGTCTGTATAATGTCCGTTAGGATTCGGTCTGTCCAGAATCAATAGCGAGATATTATTTTCAGCACAAGCTTCCATGATATAATGAAGTGTTGAGATATAGGTGTAAAAACGAGCTCCTACATCCTGAATATCAAAAATCATGAGGTCTATTCCTGAAAGTTGTTCAGCAGATGGTTTTTTGTTTTTTCCGTAGAGCGATAAAATCGGCAAACCAGTTTTGGTGTCTTTACCGTCTTTTACAATTTCTCCGGCATCAGCTTTTCCTCTAAATCCGTGTTCAGGAGCAAATACTTTGATAACCTCTATGTTTTGACTCAATAAAGAATCGACTAAATGCGTTTGTTTCGCTTCGGAATGTTGTTCGGTATGATAAATCACAGAAGTCTGATTAGCAACCACACCAATCTTTTTGCCTTTTAATAAGGATAGATAGGTTGAAGTTTGTTGTGCACCAGTTTGAATTGAGGTTGTTTTTTCTTCAAGAACAACTTCTTTAGTTAAGGTAGTTTCAGGCGACTTTTTACTCATATTTTGCCCACATGCGCAAAACAATGTTAAATTGCATAATAAAACCAATCTGAAACCTGTATTTTTGAGATTTGTAAAAGTCAATTTATAAAGTATTGAAATTAGAATATTTTATAGCAAAACGAATAATTGCTGCTAAGACGTATAAAAGTAGTATATCCTCACCAATTATAAAAATTGGGATAACTGCAATTGCCTTAGGTGTGATCATGATGTTGGTTTCTGTTGCCACTGGAACGGGCTTGAAAATTAAAGTACGCGATAAAATAGCAGCATTTAACGGACATGTATTAATTTCAAATTACGACAATAATCTTTCCGAAGTTTCATTAAATCCCATTTCAAGTATCTGTGATTTTTATCCTGAATTTACAGCTGTAGAAGAAGTAACGCATATACAAGCAGTAGCAAAAAAAGCAGGAATAGTAAGAACAGCAGATACATTTGAGGGAATAAATTTTAAAGGAGTTGATTCTTTATATGATTGGAAATACTTCAACGAGTTTTTAGTGTCTGGAAGAGTCCCTGAAATCTCAGTAGAAGTAAATGCTGAGGTAATGATCTCAGAATACCTTGCTAATCGATTAGGACTTTCCTTAGAGGATAGAATGAATACCTATTTTTTGAAGGATGATACGAATAAAAACCCTAATCTTAGAGTATTTAAAATAGTGGGGATTTACAATTCAGGATTTCAGGAGTTCGATTCTAATATTGTAATGGGTGACATCAGACATATCAGAAGAATGAATAAATGGAAAACCGATGAAATTGGAAATTTTGAAGTGTTTATAGAAGATTTTTCAGACATTGAAAGAGTTGGGAATTTGATTTATGAAAATAGTTATATCGATATTAAGGATAGTGGAAGTTATACCTCATTAGATGTAAAGACAATCGACAAGAAATACCACAATGCTTTTGAGTGGCTAAAAATGTTTGATTTTAATATAGCAGCCATCATTACACTTATGATTATCGTAGCGGGAATTAACATGATTACTGCCTTATTGGTACTCATTCTTGAGAGAACACAAATGATAGGTTTGTTAAAAGCAATGGGAAGCACAAACGCCAGTGTCAGAAAGATCTTTTTATACAATGCGGGTTATCTAATTATTAGAGGGCTTGTAATAGGAAATATTATCGGAATTGGATTATTGTTGATTCAAAAATACTTCAAGATTGTGACCTTGGAACCCAAAACATATTACGTTTCAGAAGCTCCAGTTAATTTTGATATTTGGCATATTCTTTTCGTTAATGTGGGAACATTTATCCTATGCTTTTTGATGTTGCTGATTCCTTCTTTTGTGATCAGTAAAATTTCTCCTGTAAAAGCTATTCGATTTGACTAGTATGTCATAAGTTTGCAATTCAAATTAAATTCTCATGAAATACGCAAAAAATGTTCTTGAAACTATCGGGAACACTCCTTTGGTAAAATTGAATAGTGTTGCTTCGGAAGTAGATGCTTTGGTATTAGCTAAGGTAGAGACGTTTAATCCTGGAAATTCAGTAAAAGATAGAATGGCTATCAAGATGATAGAAGATGCTGAAGCTGATGGAAGATTAAAACCAGGAGGAACTATTATTGAAGGAACCTCAGGAAATACAGGTATGGGATTAGCACTGGGTGCTATTGTAAAAGGGTATAAATTGATTTGTGTTATTTCAGACAAGCAGTCTAAAGAGAAAATGGACATCTTAAGAGCTGTTGGAGCTGAAGTTGTAGTATGTCCTACCAATGTCGAACCAGACGATCCACGTTCTTATTATTCAGTTTCTAGAAGACTTTCAGAAGAAACACCAAATGCCTGGTATGTAAATCAATATGACAATCCGTCAAATGCGATTGCTCATTACGAACAAACAGGTCCAGAGATTTGGGAACAAACTGAAGGTAAATTGACTCATTTTGTAGTAGGTGTTGGAACAGGAGGAACGATTTCAGGAATAGGGAAATATTTAAAAGAGAAAAACCCTGATATCAAGATTTGGGGAGTAGATACTTACGGATCTGTTTTCAAAAAGTATCATGAGACTGGAGTATTTGACGAGAATGAAATCTACCCTTATATCACGGAGGGGATTGGAGAAGATATCTTACCAAAAAATGTGAACTTTGACATCATAGATGGGTTTACAAAAGTTACCGATAAAGATGCTGCTGTATATACTAGAAGAATTGCAAAAGAAGAGGGGATCTTTGTTGGGAATTCGGCAGGATCTGCAATAAAAGGATTGTTACAATTGAAAGAGCATTTCGGCCCAGATGATTTAGTGGTGGTGTTATTCCACGATCACGGAAGTCGTTATGTAGGGAAAATGTTTAATGACGATTGGATGAAGGAAAGAGGCTTCCTTGAAGAAAAGGTGACAGTTGCAGCTGATCTAATTAAAGGACATATAGACAAGCCCCTGGTGACAGTTAGAACAGAGGAGTTAGTC
>JABSPN010000113.1 GCA_013214425.1 Flavobacteriaceae bacterium
GATGTGGATAATCCATCACTGAAGCTCTATTATTGGTACTGGCAGCAAAATTATGTGCAAAACCAATCGTATGACCAATTTCATGAGCCGACAATTGTCTTATTCTTGCCAATGACATATCTAACATTTGCTTGTGATTATCATCTCGTTGAGCAAAAGGCTTATTCATCAATGCTTGGGCGATCAAAAAATCCTGACGAATCCTTAAACTTCCTAGACTTACATGTCCTTTTAATATTTCTCCTGTTCTTGGATCTATCACACTTCCTCCGTAACTCCATCCTCTAGTAGAACGGTGTACCCACTGAATCACATTATAACGTATATCCATAGGATCTGCATTATCTGGTAATATTCTTACCTGAAATGCATTTTTAAATCCGATAGATTCAAAAGCCTGATTCCACCAACGCCCACCTTCCAGTAAAGCAGATCTTATTGGTTCTGGAGTTCCATTGTCTAAATAATAGATAATCGGTTCTTTGGCTTCACTTACAGCTACAGTAGGATCTTTCTTTTCTAAACGATGACGGGTAATATATCTTTTGTTGATAGGGGCTTCTACTGGAGTCGCATAATCTAAATAAGAAATTGTCAAACACCCACTTCTTGGGTCATATACGCGCTTTTTATACTTATCATCTGGAAGTTCTATAAAAGATTTGTGCTGAATAACAGAAACGAGGTTCGGGTTTGGACTTACTGATCTTATTTCTCCTCCTATAGCCTTTCCACTAAAAGTTAGCAAAGCTTCAAACTCAACATTTTTTGGAAAAGCTTTAGTGTTTTCCATGGCCAGAGCACTTTTACTTCTATCGACAGAATAACTTCCTTGTTTCCCCAAACGTAATCTAGCTGCTACGCCATGAGCATCTTGCATTAAGAAACTCGTTAAATCAATAATATAAGTATTCTCCTTGGTTTCTTTTATAGGAAAACCGTGTAATACTGATTTAGCAAAAGCTTGTTCTACAGACTTCTTCTCTAACTTATTATCTGTAATTGCTCTATACCTTAAGTTTGGTTGGACAAGGAGTAATTTATTCCCTGCTTTTTTAAAGTACACTACTTGTTCATTTCCTAATTGTCCTCTATCCAAACCGATATCATTACTACCAACACCACTGCTCAGAGAATATACATATAGAAATTCTTTGTTTAATTCATCGACTTCTAAATATATTTTATCTTCAGATTCATCATAGAAAAATTTGAAAAGTCCTTGAAATGATTTGATTCCTTCTTTTTCAGAAATAGATTGTGAAAAGGTTAATGAGGTTATTAAAAAAAAACTGATGAAATAGAAAATCTTCTTCATGGAATAAAATTTTCCATAAAGCTATAAAAATGAAAAATAATAAAAGAATAAATAGGCTGTTTTTAGAAACAGGAATTGATTGGTTGAGGTTAAAAACTCCAACAGAATTAATTTTGGGTATATCCTACAAATACATTATCCTAGTAAGAAATAGCAAACAACTAGTGCAACTAATGCTATTCCAAAAACAACGTATTTAATTTTTTCTGAAGTTTGTTCTGATGTATCCATGACTTTTTTTTTATAATTACATAAAGTTAATAATTTAAATATCAGATTTTTAAAAACCGCTTAAAATAGTATACTAAACGAGTATATTAACGACGAACGTCGTTTTTAATCGATTAACACACATGACCCCTAAAAGCTAAGGCTTTAGATAGATACAGGTAGTAGTAGTTTAGTTGGTTAGGAGAGTGGTAGAATAAAATAGTTTGGAATTAAATAGCTCTAGTTATCATGAGTTAAACACATAAAAACATACTACTAATGTAATTAAACCTACAGCAAATACTGTATATTTAATAATTTCTGAAACTTGATTTGTTGAATTCATAATGCACTTGTTTTTGTTATACACTTATTCCATTGCAAAAGTCGGGCCTAAGGTTTTTTGTGGTCGATAAACTCCCTAAATTTTCGTTTAAATACGGGCTTTAACAAAATCTTATGAAGAAAATCATCGGTAAACGTTTTAAATCAAGGGTTGAAATGTTACTTTTGCTTACTAAAATCATAAAAATGATTACTACAGAAACTATTACCAATCTTAGAGAGCGCCTGGTTGCGTTAAGGAGGTATCTTTGACATTGATGCCAAAAAAATAGAGATTACCAACGAAGAAGAAAAAACATTCGATCCTAACTTTTGGAACAACCCTAAAGAAGCAGAGATTCTTATGAAGTCACTGCGAAGTATGAAAAAATGGGTAGCCGATTATAATACATCTGTTAATTTAGTTGATGAACTTGAAGTGCTCATAGAATTCCATAAAGAGGGAGATATAGATACTGATGAAGTTTCTTATCACCATCAAAAAACATTTGACTTTATAGAAAATCTGGAATTCAGAAATATGATGTCAGATGAAGGGGATAGTATGTATGCTGTTTTACAAATCACTGCTGGTGCAGGCGGTACAGAAAGTTGTGATTGGGCAGAGATGCTAATGCGTATGTATTTAATGTATTGTGAAAATCAAGGATTTAAGGTAAAAGAACTTAATTATCAGGCTGGAGATGTCGCAGGGATTAAAACTGTAGAATTGGAAATTCAGGGTGATTATGCCTTCGGATGGTTAAAAGGGGAAAATGGCGTACACCGATTAGTAAGAATATCGCCTTTCGATATTAACGCCAAAAGACATACTTCTTTTGCTTCCGTTTATGTTTATCCGCTCGTTGATGATACGATTGAAATTGAAATCAATCCTGCAGATATTGAAATCACTACCGCAAGATCTAGTGGTGCTGGAGGTCAGAATGTAAATAAGGTAGAAACAAAGGTTCAGCTTACTCATAAACCAACTGGGATTCAAATCGCCTGTCAGGAAACACGTTCGCAACAAGACAATAGAACAAGAGCCATGCAGATGTTAAAGTCTCAACTTTATGAGATAGAATTAAAAAAACGTCAAGAAGCCAGAAGTGATATTGAAGCTTCCAAAATGAAAATAGAATGGGGTTCTCAAATCAGAAATTATGTGATGCATCCTTATAAACTAGTTAAGGACGTAAGAACCAAACATGAAACAGCTAATGTTGATGATGTGATGAATGGAAAACTAGACCCTTTCCTGAAAGAATACCTGATGTTAATTGGACAAAAAAGTGAAGGGTAAATATCGATAGTATCATATCGAATGATTCTGACATTCTGAGCTTGACAAAGTGTAACAGAATCGTATCGAGATATAGCAACTTCTCGATACATCCCAAATAATTGGGACACTCGAAGTGACCAAAATTGAGAATTAATTATTAATCAAACTCAGCATGAAAATATATCATAACCCAAGATGTCGTAAATCAAGAGAAACTCTTGAACTAATTGAAAACGAAGGGAAAGAAGTAGAAATCGTTAAATATTTAGAGACGATTCCTTCTAAAGACGAATTAATTAATTTGATCAATTTATTAGGGATCAAACCCATAGATCTGGTAAGGAAAAATGAAGCCATTTGGAAAGAGCACTACAAAGGTAAAGCGCTTAGTGATTCAGAAATTGTTAACGTTATGCTCAGTAATCCTAAACTCATTGAAAGACCAATAGTTGTGTCTGGAAATAAGGCTGTTTTGGGTAGACCACCACAAAATGTTTTATCACTATTTTAACAAATTCGGAGAGATCATTAACACTAATTAACCTAATTACATTTAAGCAAGTAGTAGTTTTACACCGAATTTCAAAATTGCTTTAATTGTGGTAACACTTACAAGAAATCTTATCTATTTCGTCATTTTTTTAGTTTCTATATTGGCAGTAGCTCAAAATAGAGGTCCAAGAGTTGGAAATGTCAAAATATATACCCTATCTGGGAATGTAATAGATGTAGAATCTCAAGAACCTCTTGAGTATGCTACTATAGTCATTCAAAACTCTGAAAATCCTTCAGAAGTAACAGGAGGTATTACAGATAGTAATGGAAAATTCTCTATTGAAGTTAAACAGGGAACTTATAATATTTCAATAGATTTCATTTCTTTTAAATCGTATAAGTTAGAAAACAAAACTTTAACAGCCGATCTTAACCTCGGAACAGTTCAACTAGATATTAACTCTGAGCAATTGGATGAAGTTGAAGTTGTTGCTGAAAAAAGTACTGTTGAAATTAAATTAGACAAACGTATCTATAACGTTGGTAAAGACATGACTGTTAAAGGTGGTACCGCTGCAGACGTTTTAGATAATGTTCCCTCTGTATCTGTTGATGTAGAAGGAAATGTAAGTTTAAGAGGAAATGAGAATGTACGAATTCTTATTAATGGTAAACCTTCGGGATTAATTGGTTTAAGTTCTACGGAAGCTTTAAGACAATTCCCTGCCGATGCTATTTTAAAAGTTGAAGTGATTACGAGTCCGTCAGCACGATATGACGCTGAAGGAACTGCTGGTATCCTAAATATTATTTTAAGAAAAGGGAAAGGTGACGGATTTAACGGTTCGCTTACTGCTACTGGTGGAACTCCTGAATTATATGGTTTGGCTGGAAATGCAAACTATAGAAACAAAGGCGTTAATATTTTTACTAATGCAGGATTCAGATCAAGAACAGGTCCGGGAAACTCATCAGTAGACGCAACCTATTTAGATGATACCGGTGCCGTTACAGGTTTTAGAGATGAGCGTTTAGATTACGACAGACAAAGCGATAACTTTAATGTAAACTTTGGTACTGAAGTATTTTTAACCGATAGAAGCTCTATCACTGGAACTGCCTTATACAGAACTTCTTCAGGGCAAGATATTTCTACTAATGACATCACCGATTTTCTTGTAGATAGTACTATAGATCAAACCAGTCGTATAATTGAAATTGAAGATGAAGAAGATGATACTTTCGAATACTCATTTAACTACACAAACAACTTTGACGGAAACGGTAAAAAGTTAACACTTGATTTCCAACAAAGTTTCGGAGAAGAATTAGAACAAGCGATGGTAAGTAATACTATCCTTACTCCTACTTTATCTGATGAACCTGCAATACGAACATCGACTGACGATAGCAATGTCGAGTATTTAATAGCCGGAGATTTTGTTAAACCAATAAAAGAAAACTCGCAATTTGAAGCTGGTTTTAGATTTAATCTAGACGATCAAGAAACTATTTATACAGTAGAAAATGAAAATGCTACTGGTGGGTTTGATTTGGATACTGATTTTTCAAACACCTTAAACTTCAAGCAAAATGTTTATGCTTTTTATTCACAATACGGAAGTAAATTGAACGACAAGTTTTCTTTCCTACTTGGTTTAAGAACAGAGTTCACTGATATCGACATTGATTTATTAACTACTGGAGAAAACTTTGACAAAAACTTCTCGCAGGTCTTCCCTACGGTTAATTTAGGTTATGAAATTAATGATAAGAACAGTTTAACAGCTGGTTATAGTAGAAGATTAAGAAGACCTAGATCGTGGTTCTTAAATCCCTTTAGATCATTTACAAGTTTAACAAGCTTCTTTACCGGTAATGTGGATTTAAATCCGACATTCACCAATTCATTTGACATAGGGCACTTAGTGAAATTTGGAAAAGTAACTTTAAACAGTTCTATTTACTATCAAAGATCAATTAACAATTTTCAGTTTGTTTCAACAGAAACAGGTGATTTCTTTAATACTGATTTAAATATTGTAGTAAATCCAAATGATCCTGATTTTGGAACTTATAACCCAGACGATTTAATTCCAGTAATTCAAAGAAGACCTATAAACTTATCGACTGAAGATCGTTATGGATTTGAATTTACTGCAAATTATAATGTATCGAAAGCAGTTAGATTTGATGGGAGCTTTAACTTCTTTAAGTTCACTACAGATGGTGACTTCAGCTATGTGAATACTGCTGGAGAAACAATTACTCAAAATTTTGATAACAGTAATTCTAGCTGGACAGCTCGATTTAACTCAAGAGTACGTTTACCAGGAGAAATCGATTGGCAAACACGATTATTTTATAGAGGGGCGCAGGTCAATGCACAAAGTGAAAGTGAAGGTATCTTTTCTACCAATTTAGCTTTTAGTAAAGACTTATTTAAAGAAAAAGCCACGCTTTCATTCAATGTAAGTGACTTATTCAATAGTAGAAAACGTAGAGCGAGAAACTTTACGCCAAGTACCGTTGCCGATAATGAGTTCCAATGGAGAGAACGACAATTTACACTAAACTTTATCTATAGATTCAATCAGAAAAAGAAACGCCAAAGACCTCAACGAGATTATGGTGGTGAAGAAGAAGGTGGATTTGGAGCTTAAAATAATTTCAAAGGAGTGTTTAAACACTCCTTTTTTTTGCTAAATTATATACAATAAAAAAGGAGCGCATTGCGCTCCTTTACTACTTTCATTTGTTTTGTTACTCTTGTGCCTTTTTAGCTTCTTTTTCAGCCTTAAGTTCCTGTAATCTTTCCATTAAAGCTCCACCAATCCAGTAAGGAATTAAATGAATTAAAAAGATCATTAACCAGAACCCCATAGTGGCGATAGTTAAGAACGCTAAAAAACCTAAGTATTGATCAAATTCAAACATAATTTCCGGAAATTTTCGAATTCACAGCCAAAGATAGAGTTAATTATTTAGTCTTCCTAATCGAAATTTTACTTTTTATTTACATTGTCATCAACCACTTAAAAATCAAGTTTTACTCACCTGAAATTTCCAAGAGGACTGCTTTACCGTCATTTACTCCTGAAATGATAATCTCCTTATTTAATCCTTGATGCTGAATCACCTTAATAGATTTGGCATTGCCATCGACAAATAATCCAGATTCAGAGGTATTTAGTATGGTGTAATTATCTTTTTGATTTGATAACAAAACCATTCCATATCCGCCATCTAATCGAGGTGTCTCGACTTCAGTATTATAAATATTACCTATTACGAGTAAGTCTTCAAAACCATCATTATTGAAGTCTACAATATCATAATCTAACATTGGGAATGATTGAACAGATTTCGGTAAATAGGACTTTGAAAACTTCCCATCTCCGTTATTGATTAAGACCACAGAACCAAAAGTAGTAACTTCTCTATTGTAAGACGATTGTAATTTATCACCATAAATATCATTCAAGGATGCATTGGCAAAGTCTTCATACTTATCAAACTTTTCAGAAATAAAAGGCATTTGTTGTGTAGAACACTCTTTTCCCCTAACTGGAACATATTGTCCGTTATAGTCGTTACTTAATACAATATCTAAAGTTCCGGAGTTATCAAAATCGTTAGCATACACCTTAAACGGTTTGTCATGAGTGGCTTTAAATTTAATGTTATATCCAACATTCCCTACTACATAGTCCTTTAATCCATCTTTATTGATATCAGTTTCAGCAATGGTA
The DNA here is from genome assembly GCA_013214425.1 of Flavobacteriaceae bacterium. Lineage (GTDB taxonomy): Bacteria > Bacteroidota > Bacteroidia > Flavobacteriales > Flavobacteriaceae > DT-35. The sequence continues at coordinate 7,388 of JABSPN010000113.1, forward strand.
AACCACCATCCTTTTTCATTTTCTAATCCTGTTTCCTTTGTAACATCAACAAACTCTCCATTTTGATTCTTGAAGAAAGTGATGTTAGTCCACTCACCCACTGCAATAAAATCTTGCCAACCATCATTGTTAAAATCAGTAGCGATGACTTTATTAACGATTCCTACTTTACTTAATTCAGGAGCAATACTGGCCGTTACATTTTTAAGTTTTCCGTTATCATTTTCATAGATCACAGAAGCAGCATGTTTCGGATATTGTTGTGGTATAATTCTATTTCCAACTATTAAGTCTAAATCTCCATCTTGATCATAATCTAAACTCACCACCGTTTTCCCACTATGCTTTTCTCCTTCTAGAGCTAAGCTTTGGTGCTTGATAAAGTTTCCATTTCCATCATTCAAGTACAATCGGTCTGAGTATGTATCTGAATTCTCCTGAAAGGCATTCCCACCACTTACCACGAATAGGTCTTGATCATTATCGCCGTCAAAGTCAAAGAAATGAGCTTCTAAATCTTCCTTATTTCTATCTTTATCAAGAGCTGTATTAGCCATGGCTTTAAATCCTGAATCATTTTGAATATAGATCATTCCGGCCTGTCCTGATGCACCTCCAATAAATAGATCTTCTTTTCCATCATTATTCACATCTCCTTTGGTAATACAAGGTCCTAACGTAGATTGTTTATAAGGCAGTAATATTTCTTTTGTAAAATCATTAAAGTCATTTTCTTTATGTTGAAAATTGATCCCAAGATTTCCCATTGATTTTATTCGACTATTCTCAGGTCCTTTAGCAACCATCATTTCAGCTTCAGATTCCTTGAATACAATCGTGCTATTTGCTTTAACATTTAGTTTTTCATCTACATATCCCGAAAGCCATTCTACACGTATACGATCTACTTGAGTTACGTCTCCTAAACCAAAATGAGCAGCATTATCTGTTGCAGAAAGATATCCTCTTACACGTTTATTTTCGATTACTTGTACTACTTTTCCGTCGTTAACCATGCTAACTTTAGCAAATGCTTCTGAAGTTTTCCCATCCAATTCAACACGTAAATAATTTCCTAATTGATTTTCCATAGTCGTGTTTTTAAACACAAAAGCTGGGGCATCAATATTGTTAACTACTAAGTCTAAATCTCCATCATTATCCAAATCTGCATAGGCAGCGCCATTGGAAAAGGAAGGTTGGTTGATACCCCAGTTTTTGCTTTCGTCAGAGAAAGAGAGAGACTCTCCCTTATTTCTAAATAGGTAATTTACCCTTTTTCGGGTAGGCGTTTTGTTTACC
>JABSPN010000114.1 GCA_013214425.1 Flavobacteriaceae bacterium
CATTCTCTTTGTGGTGTTTGCAAAGGTCGTTTAGGAGCATAGGTTATAGCATCACTTAAATGCTGACTCACAATTGATCTGAGAAGGTATTTTGATTGCCCATTATTAATTTTATGACCATCGGGTTGGGCGAAGGCTAATTCAACCATTCTATAATCTAAAAAAGGTTCTCTTAATTCCGTAGAAAAAGCCATTGATACTCTGTCGTTAAATCGTAAGGCTCTTGGTATTTTAGTATAAAACAAATCTCGGTATTGAAGATTCTGAATACGATTTTCAAAAGGTTGTGGATAGGCAGTTTTCTCCTTCAACTTCAAGAAGTCTGTATGCAAACAATTGGTTCTAAAAGGACTTTTCGATACTCCTTGAATGACTTGATTATTATTGTTCTTGTAATAATCGTATCCTGCCCATTGTTCGTCCATTCCTTGTCCATCTAATAAAACTGTGACTCCCTGTTTCTTTGCTTCATCAAAAAGCTTTGCATAGGCCAGTGTTGGGATTCCTCCAAAAGGTTCATCCTGAATGTTCGCAATAAATTTACTCAGCGCTGGAACCTCTTCAGGAGTTAACTTTACCGCAACTAGAGGATTTTGAGTTAAAGTAATCATTTCTTTTACCCAGGGTAATTCATCATAGCGATCGTCTCCTGTATAAAAAGTAAAAGCTTTAATATTATTTTGTTTAATCTTATTGACGAAGGATAATAAGGTGGAACTATCTAAACCTCCACTGATATTAAATCCGATATTTACATCTGCTCTGAATCTGAGTGCAATACTATCTTCTAATAACTCGGTATACTTTTTCTGAACTTCTTGTTGACTTAAATTAGTTTCAATCTGATTTACTCTATCAATAAACTGATACCATTGCTTCATTTTTAACACACCCTCTTTGTAGTATAAAACGTGTCCTCCCGGAAGCTGTTTAATATCATTATAAAAAGTTTCATCAGGGTTACCATATGATCCAGAGGAAAAATAACCACTCCAAACCTCTTCATTAAACTCTTTCCCAATTCCTATAGATTGAAGTGCTTTTATTTCACTTGAAAAGTAAAATGAATCTGATGATTCATGGTAATAAAAGGGTTTGACACCAAATCTATCTCTCGCTGCTAAAAGACTTTTTTCTACTTTATCCCAAATAGCAAAAGAGAACATTCCGTTACATTTTTCCATACATACTTTACCCCAGGTTATATAGGCTGCTAGAAGCACCTCGGTATCTGAACTAGTCCTGAAATCATAATATGAGGCTAACTCTTTCCTTAACTCTAAGTAGTTGTAGATTTCTCCATTAAATACTATGGCATATCTTCCCGTATTATCCAGAAAGGGTTGATTGGCTGCTTCAGAAAGATCTATTATCGACAATCGATTGTGTCCTAAAGCAATATCCTGATCTAAATGAACACCTGTAAAATCTGGTCCTCTATGTGTTTGAGAATTGAGCATCTTATGGAGTAATTGCTCATTTTGTTTTGCGCCAACTATTCCAGCTATACCACACATATCTTATTGATTAAATAATTTAGATGCTAACTTTTCAGCTTTAAACCAATCGTTCATGGTATCAATATTCACATGTCTTGAGGCTTTTGATTCTATATAGGCTATTGAACTTCCGTAGAGCGAATTTTGCTCTAAAATAACAGATGCCTTGGTGATATAAATAGCACCATCACGATGATAAGCCTTTGGTAAATCTTGTCGTCTGGAGATGATCTGATCTTCTCCAGTAGCAATATCCAATTGGCCCATATCATTCGCTTTAAAAGTCCAGTGTGGATTGAATTCATGCGGTACTTCCAAAACCGAGACTAAAGAGTCGGTTCCTTTTTCTACAAAGGTTTTGATAGCAAGATCAATACTTCCAGAAGCTCTAAACGGATTGGTTACCTGCAACAAACAAACGGCATCATAGTGTACTCCTTGATTAGAGTAAAACTCCAAAGCGTGTTTGACAACTGGTAAGGTCGGACTTTTATCTTCTGCTAAATTAGTAGGTCTAACAAAAGGAACTTCTAAACCTATTTCTTTAGCTACAGAAATTATAGCTTGATTCTCAGAACTTAAGATTACTTTGTCTAGCAATTTAGATTCTAATGCAGACTCATGGGTATAGGCTATAAGTGGTTTTCCATTAAGTGATTTAATGTTCTTTTTGGGAATGCCTTTGCTTCCCCCTCTGGCTGGTATGAGTCCGAGTACTTTAATACGCTATTGTTTTATGGAAACTTAATTCGACTTTAGCTAATACAGCTGCTATTTTTTCTCCTGAATTACCATCGCCATAAATATGTTCACTCGCTAAGTTAGTTTGTAAAGTTCTTTCCAAAATAGCTTCTTTGATAGCCTCTTTATCGTAAGGCACATCTGTGACATTTATTCCTCTTTGCCTTCCGTGTTGCCTGGTACCAATATTGACCACAGGAACCCCTAAAAAGGAGGCTTCACGTATTCCAACACTAGAATTTCCGATTAAACATTTTGAGTTTTTGATAAGACGTAGAAAATCTTGCGGTTCCATGTTTTTGAAAAATCGGATATTTTCCGGATTTTCATTTTCTCGGAACGAGCGAATTCCATTAGAGGTTCCATCTGAACCTGCATCTACATTTGGCCAGAACCAAAACGTTGGAATTCCTAATTCTTTTATGGCATATAATGTCTTTAGAACATCTTCTCTTGCTTGATCATACTCTGTAGTAACTGGATGTTGCATCACCACGATATAATTTTCTTCGTGATGAATCGCACTTCCCACACCACCGTATTTTTCTATCGGATTGAAATCAAATTCTGGATTCAGTAATACTTCTTTGGCCAAATCTATTGAAGGGCATCCTGTATTGAATACTTTCGCTTCATGCTCTCCCATTTTGATGACACGTTTTTTAGCATCTTCCGAAGCTACCAAGTGAATATCGGCCAATTTAGTATTGGCATGTCTTACTTTTTCATCGATATTCCCAGTCACTTCCCCTCCCTGAATGTGAATCAGTGGGATATTTTGATACGCAGATGCAATTGAAGTTGCAATTGTTTCAAATCGATCTGCGATAGTAATCACAGCATCTGGTTTAAGATTGTAAAAAACATTAGCCAGTTCCATTACGCCTAAACCAGTAGTTTTAGCCATGGCTGTAGGATTTTCACCTTCTAGCACCATAAAAACTCGTTCATTTATTTTAAATCCGTCTTCTTCAATATAATTAACTGCATTTCCATAACGATCTAATAATGCAGAACCCGCAACTACTAATTGTAATTCTAAATCTGGGTGATTTTGAATTCCCCTTAAAGCTGTTTTGATTCTACTATAAGAAGGTCTTGCTGTAATGACTGCACAAATTTTTCTACTCATCTTGATTTCCAATACGTTTCTTATATATTTTTTTTGTCTTTATTTTCTCCTTCAACCAATATACTCTTTGTCCAAATGTTGGATCTACAAAAAACACTTTGATCCCTCCTTGATACGCATTGGTATCAAAAACACCTCCATCACTATTCTTTTTATCACTTATCAAATGAACATCTATGGCTTTTGGAAAGACTTTCTTTACCTCTGCGACTTGATCTTGTCTATCCCCCTCTATACAAAGGATTGCATTTTTATTAACGTTATTTTCAATTCCATTTAATCCTGAACATTTACCATCTATGATCATGAAATCATATTTTTTTTCAATCGTTATCTGAGGTAAATCATGAAAGATCTGAACCGAAGTGTAGTTATCCTTTAAATTGGTTTTCAAGCTATTCAAACAAAACTCATTAGCTTCTGTACCCACATAACTTATAGCTTCTTTAGGAAAATAATCAGTGATACTAGAAACTATAGAACCTATCCCTAATCCTATTTCTAAAAACGATTTTGCATTGAACTTCTCTGCTAATTCTAATACTTTAAAGATAGCAAACTCACTTGCTATGTGTTGACTTCCTTCATAGTTAGAGAATTCTAAATATTTCTTATTCGCAAAACTTTCTTTATTCATATATCTACTCTAAATCACTATAATTTAAAAAATCCCATTGACTCATAGCTTTATTCAGCTTTTTTCCAATTACATTTTTAAACTCATTGGCTAGTATCCCAAAACCTTTTGGTTTTTTTGCTTCTAAATCTGAAAATTGAATTATATGTCCAGCTGGCAACTCTTTATTTACAGCTAATGATTTCTCAAAAATACTTTTTAATTCTGAAAATTGCTCATTAGTAGATTTATCTATTGTATTGGCTTTAGCGAGCTCTATATTTCTAATCGCTTGCGTTAATTGAACAATTTCATCTATAGTTAATGAAGACAAGCTATCTGGACCAAAAATCCTCCTATCAAAAACGGCATGAAACTCTAATAATTCGGCTCCCATAGCCACGGCAGCTATTCCTGTCTCAATTTTTGCTGAATGATCTGAAAAACCTGTAGGAACCTTGTATCGTTCTTTCAATTCTCCAATAACATTTAAACCGTATTGCTCTGGTTTTGTAGGATAGGATGTGGTACACTGCATAATGGAAAACTCACAATTTCTTTCTCTTAAAAAACTTACAGTTTCATCTAATTCTTGATAAGAACTCATTCCCGAAGAAACTATAATTGGTTTTCCTGTCTGAGCTATTTTTTCAAGAAGTAATAAATTATTAACTTCTCCTGATCCTATTTTGTATCGCTTAACACCAACTTCTTCTAAAAGATCTACTGCCGCATTACTAAACGGAGAAGACATAAATTCTAAGCCAACCTCTTCGCAATGCTTCCTTATTTCAATCCACTGATTTTTTGAAAAACTCATCCTTTTCCAATAATCAAATCGGGTGTTGTCTTGTTTCGAAAACTTAATCCTAAAGGGTTCATGAATACTACTTTCAGCTTCAGCAATATGAGTTTGAAACTTAATTGCATCAACCCCTGTTTTAGCAATCGCATCGATATAAGAATGTAAGATTCCTATACTTCCATCATGTGCTTGACCTATTTCAGCAATAATAAATACAGACATACTAAAGTTGATATTTTGTAAAAAACGGTTTGTTAAAGTTAACACTATCTTCTAAAGGTTTTTTATTTAAAAGTGCTTTAGCAAGATTTTTAATGTATTGTGGGACTTTAACTTGTGAAGGTTTTTTTCTAGTTGCTATTTTTGTTACTTCTTTGTGTTGCCATTTAATTTGAGAATAATCCATTTGTAAAGGATTGGTTTGCAACAGAGGCACATCGGCCAATTTCTTGGCTAACACATAGATCAATACTGGTTTGCTATTGGTGTAATTAATTCTGTGGAACTTCTCACTTGTATCGGGAACTGAATAGAAAGTCGCATTTTTTTCATCGACAAAAAGAATCACATCAATCATTTCAAAACCGTTTTCTTCTGAAAATGTTCTGTAAAACAATTCTGAACTAAACTGGTAAAATCCGTGACCAAAAAAGTTGTTTGCTGGGTAAATTCCAATGAAATGGCCTCCTGGTTTGGTTATCTTCATACAATTCTTGACCGCTACAGGGAAATTAAACACATGTTCTAAAGTTCCAGAATCCAAAACTAAATCATAGGCATTTGAATAGGTATTATCCATTGCATCATTCATATCATGAATGATGGATGCCTGTTCATAATCTGAAGCGTCAACCGAATCTACACTCAGAGCTCCTAAATGCTCTAGCAGGTGTTCTGCATAACAGTTTTTTTCAGGATAAATCTTTTTGATATCACCTTGATCAATATTAAATTTAGCTAAAGATTCTATAATCTGTTCTTTACTCATATGAATATTCTGCCTTCCAATCATAACGGTTTTATCTAAAGATAAGCCTCTACGATTTTTAGAGCTTATGAGTAATTGTAGCATGTTTTTAGTTATTCCCAAAATTGTATTGTTTTATAACTGTTTATCGTAAATCTATTGAGAGAACGATTGTTTTTAAATCATCCCCTATTTCAATACTATAATTTTTATCTCTATAGTTGGTTATGACATTCAGTAATAGAATATCATTAATTTTTTTCATGGTTGCATGACTACGACCCAACTTTTTTAGAAATCTTTTAATTTTAAATTTGAATGTATTGACCTCAGGATCTTCAAAAATTTCCAAACGCACAATTTTTCCCTTAAACCTATTCAATTCTTCAAAAATAGTATACAGCGCATCATATTCTTTATTAGAACTCTTAATACAAATATCAGGTACAAAAAGTGCATCAAATGCAGACTTAGAAATCACTTTACTTCTTTGCTGGTCTATATATCCAATTCCATTATTGTGTGTAGACAAAAAACGCCTCATGTTAAATCGAGTAGCATAAGTCATTCGCAATTCTTTTGTGAGTTTTGTTGTTTCCCTGCTTCTAAAAGTAGAATGAGGTTGATGTTTAATCAGTAATTTTTCATCATAATACTGTACTGAAAATCCAGCAGCATTCATTCTCAAGTGAGCATCTGTATCTTCTGAACTCCAAAAATGATAGTATTCATCAAACCCATTAATACTCTTAAGCTGTTCAGTGTTAAACAAAGTCAAGCCTGTTGCTTCTCGATTGCTAATTCGATAAGGCTTAATACTGCTATAATTATCTACATCAATCTTCTCTTCAAAACTTAAGTACCCCACTTGAAAATAGACCACATCAGATTGATAGCTTTGTTCTTTAAGTATTTTGATAAACTCAGGATGGTAAACCATATCGACATCAGAAACAAAACAATGACTTGTCGCTACCTGATCTAAAGCAATATTAATTGCTTTACACTTATTCCAAGGCTGATTTTTATGATAGGTATAGATATACTGAACAAAAGAAAATTGCTCTACCACTTCTTTAACTTCAGCAGCAGTTGTTTCCTCACTACCATAATCAACGAAAATCACATTAAAATCCTGATCTTCTTGTAACGCCAATGACCTTAAAGAATTTTTTATTCTCAGGCTATCTCTATTTCTAAAAGGATATAGTAGTGTTACAGAATGCTTCATGAGGTCTTTTCTATCTTTTCAAAAACTTCTAGCGATTTTTCTACGCTAATATACGTTTTCAAATCAGATCTATTCATTTTCAAATTCTTATTTTGTTTCCATTGCTGCCATAAATCATTCAAGATTCTTAAGATTTCGTCTTCATCATTCACCTCGGTTTTATGACTATAATCGCCACCTAATAATCTGGACACTTCCGATTTTAATGGTGTTAAAGCTACAATAGGTTTATCGGCCATAAGGTAATCGGAAATTTTACCTGGCATGAACGGACTAAATTCTGAAATAGCTTCTAATATGATCAAAGCTGTTGCTTTGGTCATAATTTGCTTTGTTTGTGGATAGGTTACTCTTGAGTTGATACTTTGTATATTCTCCGCAGCACCTTGTTTATCTTGTATTAAGTCTACATACTCGTTATTGATTCTTCCAATAATATACAGGAAAGCTTTTTCTTTTTTCTCCGGATCTGATTGGCAAAAACGCTTGAAAGCTTTTAGTAAATGAATCGGGTTTCTTTCTTTTAATAAAGAGCCTAAATGCATTAATATAAATTGAGAATCATCAAGCTTGTCAAATGATTTTGGGCAGGCGATATTGCTATAATCTGCAATACATTCTGGATGTGGAATAATGAGATGTTTCTTATCAATTTCAGGATAAAACCGACTCATCCAATCCTTTAGGTATAAAGAAGGAAATGACACAAAATCTACATTTCGTATGACGCGTTTAAATTGACTCGCCATTCTGCTATACAAAAACTTGTATTGTCTATAAGGTTCAGGATATTGATTAAAAGGATAAGGATCGTGAATATGAGCCATAATAGGCACTTCTACTTTTAACCTCGCCACTGCATGGTGTACATTAAAATCATGTCCCGTCCCCAGAACATAAATAAATACTACATCATTATTCGATAGGTGCTTATAAACAGTCTTATTCCAGTCTTGTATTAATCTATAATGCCATAAGGACAATCCAGTCACGTAAGCCGGTATGGTTCTTACCTTCCAGATTTTATCCAATAATTCCCAAGGAGTTGCTAGTTTCTCTTTTCGTTCTAAGACTTCAATTTTCACATCGGGTAATTGCCATTCGGCTTCAGGTGAAAACGCTTCATAACAGATGCAAGTCACATCGTATTTTGTGGAAAGTAAGTTCAATAAGTTAAAGCTTCTAATACCAGAAGAGGTTCTGTTATAGTTTATATTTTCAGCAAGAACTAATACCTTTTTCTTTCCCATAAGAAATTAATTCGTTATTCGCTTCCCGAAAATCCAGCTGTCAATATATTTGTTCCCAGTATTAATTTCTGAAACTTCAAAGCCTTTAGACTTAAAAAACTCGCTAACTGTTTCTCTTATATGTGTTTCTTCCTGAAAAAGAAAATCATGACAAGAAATGGCAAAATTCTCAATTAGCTGAATATGTTTATCCATTCCTTTGATGATTTGCATTTCGGCACCTTCTATATTGACTTTAAACAGGTCGATACGATCGATATTATTTTCCTCAATAAAATCATCAAAAGTCATGGATGGAATTTCTACCCCCGACTATAGCTCATTAAATTGATTGGCTTTATAGGC
>JABSPN010000115.1 GCA_013214425.1 Flavobacteriaceae bacterium
CCAGCAACTCCTCTTCATTTGATGTAAGTAATTGGAGACAGCAATGGTATGATGCATTGAATGATGATTTTAACAGTCCTATTTTAATTGCCAATTTATTTGATGTCGTTAAATTCATCAATCAGCTTAAAGAAAATAAGGCTACTATTACTGCTGAAGATCTTAAGTTACTTTCTGAAACACTAAAAGATTTTGTTTTTGATGTTTTAGGATTAGTTGATGAGGCTGACAACAATTCTCAAACTGAAAAATTAGAAGGAACTATTGAATTACTAATACAACTTCGAGCAGAAGCTAAAGCCAATAAAGACTATGCACTTTCTGATCAGATTAGAAATCAGTTATTAGATTTAGGGATTCAGTTAAAAGACGGAAGAGAAGGAACATCTTATAATTTGAATTAAAATTGAATGATGAAGAAAATTCTAATTTTTCCACTTGTCTTCATCATACGCTTTTATCAAATAGCCATTTCCCCTTACACACCTGCTACTTGCAGGTATCATCCTACATGCTCAAGTTATAGCCTAGAAGCATTGAAGAAGCATGGTTTATTTAAAGGGAGTTATTTAGCTGCAAAAAGAATTTTGAGTTGTCATCCCTGGGGAGGATCAGGACATGACCCTGTTCCTTAACTAAACCAAAATAAAATAACAACTCTTTAGCATTTATTGTGATTGCCTTAATGTTCATTTCTTTATATTTACACAAAATAGGAATTTATGTTTTTAGCCATTAATTGGAATCCTGACGGAATTTTATTTGATCTCGGTTTTTTTCAAATAAGATATTATAGTCTAATGTTTGTCATTGCCTTTATATTAGGATGGTATATCACTAAATACATTTTTAACAGAGAAAACATTCCTCTTGTAAAACTAGATAAGCTATTCATATACTCTGTTCTCGCTATTCTTATTGGTGCTCGATTAGGACATTTTCTATTTTATGAACCTGAAGCTTTTATAGATAGACCTTTAGAAGTTTTTTTACCATTTAAATTCTCTCCTTTTAAATTTGTAGGTTTCAGTGGACTAGCCAGTCACGGTGCTGCTATAGCCATGATTATTGCTATGTTTATTTACAGAAGGAAGCATTTACCAAATCCTAGCTTACTATGGATATTGGATAGAGTAGTTATTCCTATTTCACTAGGAGCTGCTTTTGTTCGATTTGGAAACTTCATGAATTCTGAAATAGTAGGGAAAGTTACTGATGCTAGTTACGGGGTGAGGTTTTTAAGAAATCTTGATGATATAAGCTCACGTGAAGTCATGAGAGCTACAGGTAAAACCGATCTCAATGAAGGATACAATCTAATTGAAAACAACGAAAACTTTATTGAGATTCTAAATCAGATTCCTATAAGACATGCCGCTCAATTGTATGAAGCTATTGGTTATGTTTTTGTCTTTTCAATCCTGATGTATGTTTACTGGAAAACTAAGCATTATAAAAAAGAAGGATTCCTGTTTGGTTTGTTTTTAACACTCCTGATGACTGTACGTTTCTTTGTAGAGTTTGTTAAAGAAGCTCAAGTAGATGAACGAAGCGAATGGTTACTCAACACAGGTCAATGGCTTAGTATACCTTTTGTATTAATTGGCTTGTACTTTATGTTTTTAAAGAAGCAAAAGACTGTTACTGAAGAATAAGTTAATGACTATGTTCTAAAACAACTTTTCTAGTTGCAAACTCTTTGTCATTTTCAAACCTCAACATATATATTCCTTTTGAAAAGCTACTTAAGTTAATGGTATTATTGGCCTGAGGCAAGACTTGTGTTTCCATCAATTCTTTACCCGTTATATCTAATACTGTTAAATCATATTCAGAAGTCAAATTGGAGATATTTAACTGCCCACTAGTTGGATTTGGATATACTTGAACATCTACACTATTAAAATCGCTTACACTTAAGGTAGATCCTTCAGTAATGTTTAGTGTTTGGTTTACTGCTACATCAGTAAGCATATCAACAGTTCCGCTTAACCATGTCACTTTAACATAATCTATAGTTGTTGCAGTTCCCACACCAAAAAATTCTGTACCAGAATTCTGACTGATATATCCTTCCCCACACAAGGTGTATCGATATTGTTTATCACCAGCTACAGCTATTTCTATTTTAGAACCTATACCGTCTCTGTTACTGATCGTTCCTTCAAGATTTACTTTTAAATAATTATTCCCAGTATTACTCGTGTTTTCCCAAAGAAAGTAATCATCTGTATCATTCATCACTACAATATCAGGCAACCCATCATTGTTGTAATCTCCGACAGCATTCGCATAACTTTCTCTAAAATCTGTATCAAATCCAATATTAGGAGGAATGGTATAATTCCCTGTACCATCGTTTTCATACAAGGCCGACGATAATGGTATCACACCATCATAAATTTGTCCCATCATTGAGCTACTCACATACAAGTCCAGATCTGCATCTAGATCGGCATCAAAAAACACTGCCCCCCAGGCGAAGCTAAAAAACTCTGTCCCATTAGTTGGAGCTAGATTGGTAAAGGTACCGTCTTGATTATTTCTCAGGAAATAGTTTCCGGAGAATGTATTAGTAACATAGATATCAAACCAACCATCATTATCGTAATCACCTATGGTGGTAGACATAGCGTCAATCACTATTCCAGCTCCACTTGAAACTGAAACATCTGTAAAGTTTCCTGCGCCATCATTTTGATACAACCTGTTCATAAAGTGTTTGTCATTAGCTAAGTAAATATCCTGATCTCCGTCATTATCATAATCAAAAAAAGCAGTACAAAAACTTAATTCGCTATCTAATGATATTCCAGCACTAGCAGTGATCTCAACAAAAGTTCCGGCATCATTCCTATATAAATAGTTTCGATCGATAAAAGAATCGTCTCTATTCGCTATGAACACATCTAAATCCCCATCATTGTCGATATCGCCAAATGACATTCCGTAAGTATGCAAATCGGCAGTAAATAACCCACAGGTAGCGGTAATATCAGTAAATATCATTCCTCCATCATTACGATACACCTTATTATATCCAATAAGACTCGTAGTAAAAAAATCTTTATCTCCATCATTGTCATAATCTACCCAAATCACTTCTTTGGTAGTATTTAAATCATGAATACCCAAGTCTACTTTAGTGAATACACCATTATTATTTTGATAGAAATATACTTCTTGATCGTAGGTAGTTGAATAGGTTAAATCATCCCATCCATCATCATTGAAGTCTGCGAAAGATACTCCTCCACCATAAAAACTAAAGCCATAAGTATCGTCGACACCAGCCGTTATGGCACTATCTTGAAACGATAATTGACCATATGTAATAGCAGAGAGAAGTAATAACGAATATAATGCTCCTATTTTATTCATTGATTACCTAGTTGTTATTTTCTACAAGATAACCACTTATTTCACTTATTGTTATAAAAAAACAAATGTTATCATAATTATTCTGCGAAGAGCATAAAAAACCGATAAATTACAGTTAATCTGGTGATTTAATAGTAAATAAAAGCTGTTATGATTGACCATAAAAAAACCCACTCAAATGAGTGGGTTTTTTATACACTTAAATTAATAACTAACATCTAATATATTAAGGTTGAGTATCTGTGGTTTCTTCTTCTTCCTCTTCCTCAACCTTATCTCTTTGTAGTTCTTTCTTCCCAACAGTATCAAACATTACAGGTGTTGCGATAAATAACGATGAGTAAGTTCCCACTAACACACCTATAATTAAGGCAAAGATTAAACCTCTTAATGAGTCTGCACCAAATGTAAAGATGATTAATAATACTATTAAAGTAGTGAAAGATGTATTCAACGTTCTACTTAATGTACTGCTTAAGGCTCTGTTTACAGTTTTACCGAAAGCCCAGTCTTCATTTTTATTATAGTATTCACGTATTCTATCAAATACAACTACGGTATCGTTTAATGAATAACCAATTACAGTTAATATGGCTGCGATAAATGCCTGGTTAATTTCCATTGAGAAAGGCAAAAACTTATAGGTTAATGAGAATATACCTAATACGATTAATACATCATGGAAAACAGCTGCAACAGCTCCTAAACTGAATTGCCACCATTTGAATCGGAATAAGATATATAAGAATACTACGAATAACGATCCTAATACTGCCCATAAAGAGTTGGCTTTATAGTCATCTGAAATCGATTCAACTACTTTATAACTTGATCCAACTCCGTAAGGTGATTTTTGAGGATCATCTACACTAAACTGATCTAGAGTATATCCTTCTGGTAGGTACTCTTTGAATCCCTCGAAAATCTTATTTAATAAAGCTTGTTCCGCCTGAATATCATCTTCATAAGTTTCTTTAGAATCAAATGCTTTTAAATCAAACTTTAATTTGTTCTCTGTAGCATTTCCAATAGTCTTGATTTCAGGAAGAATCTCCAAGTTCTTATTATCAATGAACGCTCCTTTAAAGTCATTTGTTAACTTCTCTGTATCAAAACTCTTCTCTAGCTTAATGATATAAGAACTACCGCCCTCAAACTCGATACCATAATTCAATTTATTTGTAAATAATGATCCGATACCTGCGATGATAAGTACTCCTGAAATGATGTAAGCCACCTTACGCTTTTTCAAGAAATTGATTCTTAAATTTCTAAACCAATTTTTAGTCATTGGTGTCGCGAAATCTAATTTATTCTTACCGTTTTTCACATACCAGTGAATTAATAAACGTGTGATAAAGATCGCCGTAAATAAAGAGGTGAAAATACCAATTAATAATGTTGTTGCGAAACCTTTAATTGGACCTGTACCAAATATGAATAAGATTATACCTGTTAAACCTGTTGTAATGTTGGCATCAAGAATAGATGATAAAGCGTTGCTAAATCCATCCTTTATGGCATCCATCTGAGATTTACCCAAATTGAGCTCTTCTCGAATTCTTTCAAAGATCAGTACGTTAGCATCTACCGACATACCAATTGTTAATACGATACCTGCGATACCAGGTAATGTTAAGGCTGCTTTTAAACTTGCCAAAAATCCGAAGATTAAAAGAATATTAAACGCTAATGCAATATCTGCAAATAAACCTGCTCTACCATAGTAGAACATCATCCAGATTAATACTAATGATAAAGCAATGATAAACGATTTTGTTCCTGAGCTAATGGCTGCTTTACCTAATGAAGGCCCAACAACTTCTGCTTGAACAATATTTACTTTCGCTGGTAATTTACCTGCTTGTAAAACACTCGCTAAATCTTGTGTTTCTGGAATTAAGAAGTTACCAGAAATCTCTGTATTTCCTCCAGAGATAGCTCCGTTAGAACATGATGGAGCAGAATAAACGATATCATCCAATACTACCGCTAAGAAGCTTTTGTTTTCATAAACTCTTCCTGTGAACTCTTCCCACAGCTTAGCGCCTACACCATCCATTTGCATTGTTACTACTGGCTTACCATCTGCACCAAAATCTGCACTGGCTCTCTCAATATAATCACCTGTAATCTTAGGCTTCCCTGTTCTGTTGTATTTTAATGCTACAAGATTTGTGTAGCTTGAATCTTTAGGTACTTTAGACCATACAAACTTTGTGAAACGTCTGTCTCCAGTTAACAATGATCTTGCTTCAGGAGTTTTTAAATATCCATTGACAGCAGCTGTATCTTTTAAAGCGAAAGTTGCTAAAAATGGCCCACCTGCCTGATTGTGTTTAGGATCAAAAACCATTAAATCTCTTAATGGATTGCTCGTCGAATCAATTACCTTATCTGCACCTAATAAATTATCAAAAGATTCTTCTTTATTTGTAGCAGTACTATCTGTTGAAGTAGAGTCATCTGCTTTATCAGCATCAGCTTGTGGATTCTCCTGATTTTTATTCTTAGCTGTTTCTTTCTCGCTTAACTTTGAGTTTAACTGACCTAAGAAACCGCCCATTTCTGTAGCTGTATACGTTTCCCAGAATTCTAATTGAGCTGTCGTTCCGATTAAGTCTAAAACTCTTTCTTTGTCTTTAGCTCCTGGTAGCTCTACTAATATTCTTCCTGAATCTTTTCCTAAACGAGTGATATTAGGTTGTGCAACACCAAACTGGTCAATACGCTCATTTAATACCTTCATTGCACTCTCAACAGATTCGTTGATTTTATCTTTTAATACACTAGCTACTTTAGTATCTGAAGCTTCTGTAGTAATTCCGTCTGTTTCTAAAGCTCTTGTTGCAAATACATTTGGAGAATTTAACGCTGATTTTTTATCAGCAGGCATCTCTGCATTGATTTCTTCAAAAGCGGTTAAGAAAGACTCTAAATAAGTTTCTTGAGCATCTTTTTGAATTTCATCTGCTCTTACCAAAGCTTTCCTGAACACCTCATCTTGAGAATCGTTTGTTAACCCTACTAAGATATCTTTAACAGCAATTTGAATAATTACGTTAATACCTCCTTTAAGGTCTAAACCTAAATTCATTTTATTTGCCTTCGCCTTGTTGTAGGTAATCCCCATCATGATCTCTTCATTACCTGCATTATCAAGATAAGCCTGTGCTACTTTATCGTAGTCTAATGTATTATCTTGTTCAAGCTCGGCTGTAGCATGAGCTGCTGCTTCGTCTTCCACCTTGTTTGCTAAAAACGTAAACGATAATTGGTAAAGACTTACCAAACCGAATAAGATCGCAAACAACTTAACTAGTCCTTTATTTTGCATTATAATTTGTATTAATCAGTTTTCAAATTTTTTTGAAACGTGCAAATATATAATTTCCTCTATGATTTACCAATAGATATCTCAAGTTTCTAGGCTTGGAATTCAGGAAAAATTGCTAAAAAAAAACTGTCTGACAGATTGAATCCATCAGACAGTTAATTTTCTGTATTATATACTTATTAAAGCTCTAGAAGTCCGTTAGTCTTCTTCACCCCTTCTGCGCTTTCCTGAAGGTGAGCTCTTTCTGCTTCGCTTAATTCGATATCAACTATTTTCTCGATCCCATTTCTACCCAATACTACTGGCACTCCGATCGAGATATCGTTTAATCCGTATTCACCTTCTAATAAAGCCGAACAAGGGAATATTTTCTTTTGATCACAAGCAATTGCCTGTACTAATCCAGACACAGCTGCACCTGGTGCATACCAAGCTGAAGTTCCTAATAATTTAGTGAGTGTAGCACCACCAACTTTAGTATCTTCTTTTACTTGATTTAATCTTTCTTCTGAAATAAATTCAGTAACGGGTACAGAGTTTCTCGTTGCTAAACGTGTTAAAGGAACCATTCCTTTATCACTGTGCCCACCAATTACCATTCCATCAACATCAGAGATAGGAGCCCCTAAAGCTTCTGCTAATCTATACTTGAAACGCGCGCTATCTAAAGCTCCACCCATCCCAATAATTCTGTTTTTAGGCAAATTAGTTGTCTTATGCACTAAGTAAGTCATCGTATCCATAGGATTACTTACTACGATCATGATCGCGTTAGGCGAATGCTCAATAAGACTTGAAGAAACTGATTTTACGATTCCAGCGTTAATTCCGATTAACTCTTCACGAGTCATTCCTGGCTTGCGAGGAATTCCCGATGTAATAACAACAATGTCGCTTCCTGCTGTTTTTGAATAATCGTTTGTACTTCCTGTAATTTTTGTATCAAATCCATTTAAAGAAGCGGTTTGCATTAAGTCCATTGCTTTTCCTTCAGCATAACCTTCTTTGATGTCTAATAAAACTACTTCAGAAGCAAAATCTTTGATTGCAATATATTCAGCGCAACTTGCACCTACAGCACCTGCTCCAACTACTGTTACTTTCATGGTATATAATATTTAATTAATTGTGTAATAGATTCCTAAATTATAGTTGGCAAATTTACCAAAACTAAAAGTATTATTCAGTGTTATTTTTTTAAAATTATAATTAAATCCGAAATCAAACTTCAAATCAACCTGACCGTTATCTAAAGTTGTTAAAGATTGATTCAAAGCATCTAAGAACAACGATTGCTCTCCTCCCAATTCATAATTAAACGTTGTGTTGGTATAACCCATCGCATAAAACAATTCAAAACGATTGATCTGTTTCGAGGCAATTAATTGTACCAACCATGAGTTGGCATCAATAATCGTTCTATCGATAACTGCTCCTGGTAATTCAAAGGGATCAAATATAAAATCAACTTCAAATTTTGAATATGAAATTAACGCTGAAAAATCAAGAAATTGCCTTTCTGAATCTCCATCTTCGGACTTAAACAAGGCATTTAAATTAGACTGTATTCCTAATCCTAAAATCTCAAAATTAGAATTGTCTATTTCTATTTTTGGCGAATATCTAACTTTAAATTCGAATCCTTTAGGCAATCCTACGGAAGCCTGAAGATACGGATGATATACAGCGTCTTGTCCTAAACCATCGAAAGCTTGAAAGTCGAAAGAATCACCAAAAGCTTCTCCTTTTATAATGATAGCTGTATCACCTCCGATAGCTGTTGGAATATCAGCTATTGGTTCTCCGCAAACTAAT
>JABSPN010000116.1 GCA_013214425.1 Flavobacteriaceae bacterium
TATGCTGCCAAAATGGGAATGGATACCCCATTAATGGATGGAAAAGAAAAAACTGACTTGTTATTTCCTGAAATTGCCATTAACGGTGGATTAGGAATTCCATTGGCTATCGTGTTCCTACTAGGTTTAATTGCTGCTGCTTATTCTAGTGCAGACTCAGCACTAACCTCGCTTACCACTTCTTTTTCTATAGACTTTTTAAACATTCAGGATAAAGATGAAGTAGCACAAAAGAAAACAAGAAAAATGGTACATGTTTTCATGTCTGTATTACTCATTATTGTGGTGGTAATTTTTAAATATGTTTTAGACGGAAGTGTAATCAATAAAGTTTTACAAATAGCAGGTTATACTTACGGACCTCTATTGGGCTTATTTGCCTTTGGAATTTATTCGAAAAGAAAAATTCAGGATCAATATGTATGGATTATAGCCATTACTTCCGTAATAGTTAGTTACCTCATTACTTTAATTCCTTCGGAAAGTCTTGGGGGGTACCAAATAGGTTATGAATTGTTGTTAATTAATGGTCTCTTTACTTTCTTAGGTTTATTGGCTATCAGTTCTAAGCGAGAAGCTAGTATTGATTAATTCCGAGTAGCACTAAAGTACAGGCATTTTCAAATTCAATTTGATGCTGATTCAGCAACTCCTGAAATTCCGGATTTTCTGTTCCTGGATTAAAAATCACTCGTTTAGGATTCAGCGAAATGATATACTCATAATAGGCAGACTGGTGCCTTGCTCCAAGATACAAAGTTACCGTATCAATATCAGAATAATCAAGTAAAGAATTATCAATAGCAACACCCGCAACTTCTCCTTTTCGTAAACCAAACGCCACTACTTCATGTTCAGCATTAACTAACCGACGCATAGCCATATTTGCATATCGTTCTGATTTTAAAGAAGCTCCAAATACTAGTGTTTTTTTATTCATCATAATTACTTCATCAAATTTTAATAATGATTTCCCAAAGTTACGTAAAAAGAAAAATTTCCTGTAACAATGTACAAAAGTTATAGTCATGTATACAACTAAATTACGGTTTAGTACAATCATCATCATCAATTAAAAAACTAATAATGAAAAATGTATTATTCATTTGTCTTATGTTACTCTGTACAGTAACATTTGCACAAACTTCAGGACCTAAAATTGGTTCAGTCAGGGGGAAGATATTAGATAAAGAGACACAAGAATACATCCCGTATGCAACAATCGCTATTCAAAATCAATCAAAAGAAATAATCACCGGAGGTATTACGAATGATCAGGGAGAATTCTCTATTAAAAGCATTCCCACTGGAAATTATACTTTAAAAGTTCAGTTTATTGGTTACGAGGAATATCAAAAAGAAATTGTTATTTCTAAAGACAATAAAGCTGTTACATTAGAAACCATTTCTATTCAAGAAGATGCTCAGCAACTAGAAGAGGTAGAAGTTATTGCTGAACGTTCTACTATTGAACAGAAAATAGATCGAAAAGTTATTAATGTTGGAAAAGATTTGGTTTCAGCTGGTGCTACAGCCGGAGAGATCATGAACAATATCCCTTCAGTAAATGTTGATCAGCAAACCAATGAAATTAGCTTAAGAGGCAACTCTAATGTTAGGGTTCTTATTGACGGGAAACCTATCAATATTGATCCGTCGCAATTATTACAACAAATTCCTTCAGCATCAATAAAACAAGTTGAATTAATCACTAATCCTTCTGCAAAATACAATCCTGAAGGAATGAGTGGAATCATCAATATTGTGCTCCATAAAAATAGTAGAATGGGGTTCAACGGAAGCATCAATCAAGGACTTACTTTTGGTATCACACCAAAATACAATGGTTCTCTTGATTTAAATTACAGAGTTGGAAAAGTTAATGTATATGGGAACTACGGATTCAATACAGGAAGACAAGCCAATGAAGGATACATTAATAGTAATGAAACTGGATTTGAAAACAGACAGAATTTTGATTTCGGAAATGACAATACTTCTCATTTAGTTAAAACGGGAATCGACTTTTATTTAAACGACCACAATACGATTTCTTTTTGCACTACTCAGAATTTATTCTACGGTGATGGAACCGGTGTAACTGATGTAAATTTCTTGTAAGGGCTGCGGTTTAGAATATTTCGAAAAGCCACCTAGCATTGGATTTAAAGTAAATGAATTGTACTCCCAGGAAACATTTGGTGAACATCTCCATTCAAAGTATAACCAAGTTAAACACGAAATTCTTCCTGTTTGCTGTAAAGCGAAGATGACAGAAATTAGCTAACGTAATTTGTTGAGCTGACTGTTCCAGACAAACTCGCTAAAGCTTTTACCAGAAACACCATAGAGCAGTAGGGAAAAACCAACGATTGCTTTAAAATAAAACATGAACAATAGAGTAATCTCGATAAAACTCCAACTCGAATTTGAGAACAAAGGCACTGTAGCTATTGTCAATAAAACGCTCATGTAAAAAGAGGCCTTTAAAAAGTTTTCAATATTCATAAATGACCAAAATTTAATTTTTCTCCAAAAGCTTATATCTTTCCCCCATTTGTGAATTAAATAGTAATAGTCGTTTCCTAAAGGTGCAAAAAGCAACGGATCATCAATATCCTTGAGTTTAAACAATTTGGAGGGAGCCATTACTTTAAAGCCTTGCAATTTTGTGACGTGCTCCACTTCTAGCGCTCTAATTTTTGAAACTGCCTCTTCTGGATATTCTCCTTTAAAAAACGTTGTACTTAAAAAACGAAGTCGGTAACGAATACTCAATTTTTTTATGTGATTTATGTGAAAAATTCGTTCAGATTTTAATTTATTTAAATTAAAATCATTTTGATTTATATGTTCAGTATCAGACAAATTACCTTTGATTTTGTTGCGCTCTGCCTCTAAATTAGCAAAGATACCATCAACCCAAACCTCAATAGATTTTTCTTTTTTAAGATCTGATGCTCTGGTATACTCGAGCTCTTTCTTTAAGTTTATGGTTTTCTTTAGCATAGTACAAAAATACAAAAGATCCGTATAAACGTCTTAATAAATTTAAAATCAAATCCCTTTATTCTTAAATTTCTATTTAAATATCATAAAATCATTTCTTTTTTAGGGATTTTAAAAGTAAAACCTCCCCCGTATTCATTGAGACCTTGTTATACCATCACCAACTGGAATGTGCTTTTAATCAATAGTTTCACATGAAGAGCATAAGTATTGTTTGATCCAGCGTATTGAAGTTTTATTTATTCTAATGACAACACGCGGGTCTTATCCAAAAAAAGGATTCTTTACACCCTTTTTATTTGTATTCTATAGAAGACGTGACTTCAGCCTTTATTTTGAAAGAAAGCCCACATGTATAGAGCAGATATTGAAGCGAACTATAGTATCTTAAAAGGACAAGAAACTATTAACAAACGTTTTAGCGATATTTTTAACACGATGAATTTTGGATTTGACGGAGACAGACCTTACCCTCAAACAGGAGAATTTAACTGGAAAAGTCAAACTCTATATATAGGATTTAACTACCGTTTCGGAGGAGGAAAGAACAGAACTTTAAAGCCCAAAAGAAGAGACGCTTACGAGAAAGAAGGTAGTGGCGGAATCATCTAAAGTGAGTTTTAGTGATTTAATGTTAGGTTGAAAGCGCCAAATTGTACAATTTGGCGCTTTATTATTGATTTTATTTTGCTTCTGAATAATTTTCTCTATATTTGAAATGAACAATTAACAAATTATAACTATGAAAAATTTCATTTTACCAGTATTGGTATGCCTATTCTCTATTTCTATTTTACAAGCACAAGATGTACAATTTGGAGTAACTGCAGGTTATATTCAAGGTTTTTACACGCTTGAATTAAACGGTCAAGATTTGTCTCCTGATGGTTCGGGTGGATTTCAAGTTGGTGGCTTAGTAGACATTGGAATTTCTGATGCCTTTCACCTACAACCTGAAGTACTGTACATTAACATTAATGATGGAAGTGGATTATTAGTCCCATTAATGGCTAAGTATTATTTTGGCGAAAACTTTAATATCCAGGGTGGACCAATGTTTGATTTTGCACTTGAAGAAATTCCAGAAGATTATACCTCTTTAGGGATTTCTGCCGCTCTTGGTTTTGGTTATGATTTTACTGAAAACTGGTTCGCCCAGTCTCGTTTTGGATTTCAGTTAAACGACTACTACAATGGAGATGCTGACATCTCTTCTAAGTCAAATATTTTGACTGTAGGAGTTGGTTATAAATTCTAAAACAAATAATTGATAGTTATAAAAAGGCGGGAGAATCTCCCGCCTTTTTTAACATATAAATTGTACTTCTTGAAAACATCCGCCACACAGGTATTCTTTACCTATTGCTTCCTCTACCTTTAATGCCAACTTTTCTATCCTATTTATCTTTTCTTGATTTTGTAATGCGACAACATCTTCAATCGTCACTTTTTCAATTTCTGGAATATTATGTTCATAATAACAAACTGAACATACATGAATATATAGAGGAGTTATAGCCTGTATAAGAAGTTTAGTTTTATTTAAATGGGCATCATGTACATGTGAACATACTGAAATTATTCCTTGCTCTCCATGTTTTTCACAAATAACTTTTCCCATGATCTATCGACTAAAGACTAACGACTTACCATTTACCACTTAACAATACAGCTTCCCCAGGTAAATCCGCTTCCAAAGGCAGCTAATACTACGGTATCACCTTCTTTAATTTTTCCTTTTTCCCAGGCTTCGGTTAAAGCAATTGGTATTGAAGCCGCTGTTGTATTTCCGTATTTCTGGATGTTGTTGTACACCTGATCGTCACTTAAGCCAAATTTCTTCTGAATGAATTGTGCAATTCTTAAGTTTGCCAGCTGCGGAATAAGCATGACTATTTGATCCTTATGCAGATTATTTTACATTTGACCTTCTATGATGACTTCGGAAAAACGCACTACTGCATTTTTAAACACGAATTGTCCGTTCATGTGGGGGTAATAGCTCTCATCATTTGGATCATTCTCTGCCAGTATATCATTTACCCAACGTTTTCCCATTCCAGGAGCGATGAGTGTTAATTCTTCAGCGTGTTTTCCTTCTGAGTGTAAGTGCGTTGACAAAATTCCTTTTGTTGAATCTTCTTCACGAATTAAGACTGCTGCTCCTGCTCCATCTCCAAAAATTACTGATACACCTCTACCTCGCGTAGTTTTATCCAGTCCATGAGAATGTAGTTCAGAACCAATAACTAAGATATTCTTATACATCCCTGTTTTAATAAACTGATCGGCTACTGAAACGGCATATACAAATCCCGAGCATTGATTTCTCACATCTAAAGCTCCAACAGTCTTTATATCTAAAGCTTCTTGTACCTGAACTCCTGGTCCAGGGAAATAATAATCTGGGCTTAATGTAGCAAAAATGATAAAGTCAATATCATCTTTATCTATTCCTGCTCTTTCTATGGCAATTTTGGCGGCTTTTACGCCCATAGTAGCTGTGGTATCTCCAGAGTTTGGTTTTACCCATCTACGTTCTTTAATTCCTGTACGTTCTGTTATCCATTCATCATTGGTATTCATGATCTTAGAAAGATCGTCGTTAGTCACTATATTATCGGGAACATATGAACCAAGTCCCGCTATTCTTGATCTGTACATTATTTTCTTATTGTCTATTACTATATGCAATGTAGGGAAATATTTCCTGATACAACTACACATTAACGCAGTTATTAGAAAAAAGACGCAACTATTCGTTACGTCTTTCAAAGCCCCAAAATAAAAATATCGTTAGCACAAAAGGGGAAATTAAAAGCAATCTAAAACCTAAACGATCTTTTTGGTTGATGTGTTAGATTGTGTCAGAAAAAAGGTGTTAATAAAAAAATGACATCTTGACACATCAATTATTTTGGCACTTCTTTTGTCAATGGTTAACACAGAAAATTACATCTAAAACTTACATTTAACAAAAATTTATAAAAAATGGCAACTGGAAATATCAATGTATCTGTAGAAAATATCTTCCCGCTAATTAAGAAGTTTTTATACTCTGATCATGAAATCTTCTTAAGAGAATTAATTTCAAACGCAACCGACGCTACTTTAAAACTAAAACACTTAACGCAAATTGGTGAATCAAAATCTGAATATGGCACACCAATGATTGAGGTTAAAATTGACAAAGACAACAAACAATTACATATCATAGACCAAGGTTTGGGTATGACTTCAGAAGAAGTTGAAAAGTACATAAACCAGGTGGCTTTTTCAGGAGCAAATGAATTCTTAGAACAATACAAAGACAAAGTTGAAGATGCTGGTATTATTGGTCACTTCGGATTAGGATTCTATTCTGCCTTTATGGTAGCCGATAAAGTAGAAATCATCACCAAGTCTCATAATGATGAACCTGCTGCTCACTGGACTTGTGATGGTTCTCCGCAGTTTACTCTTGATGCTCATGACAAAGCTGATAGAGGTACTGAAATCATTTTACATATTGCTGAAGATTCTACGGAATTCTTAGAGGATGGTAGAATTGGAGAATTGTTAACGAAGTACAATAAATTCATGCCAATTCCGATCAAATTCGGAACGAAGGAAGAAACACTTCCACTAGCTGAAGATGCTGAGGAAGGTGCTACTCCTGAAAAGATTACGGTTGATAACATCATTAACAATCCAGAACCAGCCTGGACCAAACAACCTTCTGATTTAGAAGAAGAAGATTATAAAGGATTCTATAGAGAATTGTATCCAATGCAATTTGAAGAGCCTTTATTTAATATTCACCTCAACGTTGACTATCCATTTAATCTTACTGGAATTTTATACTTCCCGAAGATGACCAACGATATGAGTATGCAACGTGACAGAATTCAGTTATACCAAAATCAGGTGTTTGTTACTGATAACGTAGAAGGAATTGTTCCTGAATTCTTAACGATGTTAAGAGGAGTTATCGATTCTCCAGACATTCCATTAAATGTTTCACGTAGTTATTTACAAGCCGATGGTAATGTAAAAAAGATCTCTTCGTATATCACCAGAAAAGTGGCCGACAAGTTGAGTTCTTTATTCAAAAACAACCGTGAGGATTTTGAAAAGAAATGGGATGATATCAAAGTAGTAATCGAATACGGAATGCTTTCCGAAGAAAAATTCTTTGAAAAGGCTGAAAAATTTGCCTTATATCCAACTGTTGATGGAAGCTACTTAACCTATGAGGAGTTAGAAAGTAAGATTAAGGAAAATCAGACTGATAAGGATGATAAGATGATTATCTTATATGCATCTAACAAAGATGAGCAACACAGTTATATTCAGGCGGCGAAAGACAAAGGGTATGAAGTGCTATTATTAGACTCTCCTATTGTTTCGCATTTAATTCAGAAGTTAGAAACAACTAAAGAGAAGATTTCTTTTGCTCGTGTTGATGCCGATCATATTGACAACTTAATCAAGAAAGATGAAGAGCAACTTTCAAAACTCTCTGATGAAGAAAAAGACAAATTAAAAGGGGATTTAGAAAAAGTGGTTCCTGCTGAAAGGTATACCGTACAATTAGAGGCGATGGATTCTGATGCTTCGCCGTTTATGATTACGCAACCTGAGTTCATGAGAAGAATGAAGGAAATGCAGCAAACTGGTGGCGGTATGAATATGTTTGGGAACATGCCTGAGATGTACAATCTGGTTGTCAACACAAATCATGAATTGGTAACTCAGATATTAAACACCAAAACCGATAAAAAGAAGGAACGTCTAATCAAACAATCTTTAGATTTAGCCAGACTCTCTCAAGGACTCTTAAAAGGTGAAGAACTCACCAGCTTTATCAAAAGAAGTTATGATATGATTAAATAAGCATACGTTATAAATAAGTTAAATAGCCCAATAATTAATTATTGGGCTATTATTTTTATAGGACTTTAAGCTTAGTCAACTATGAATTTTTGGCCACTAACAATACCACTTCTTTTATTAATATCATGTAATCAAAAGCCTTCATACACACCTTTAAAAGAACACCCTCAACAATATATTTATGACTTTTTAAAAATTGCTCTCGAAGATCGCAGAATGAGTCTCGATGTTGATTTGTCTGAAACACCCCAAGAGAACTTATCTAGAGATATGAATGATGCTCATTATTTGAATCAATTAATCATTGAAAAGAAACCTATAAAGAATAAAAAAGAAACTAGAATAGTTGAATCTGATAGTGTGGAAGGAGAGCATGATATATTATCTCTTCTGAAAGAAGTAAAAATTGATTTCACAAAGCCTCAAAAATGTCTTACAAAAGATGATGTCGAAGAAATGTTATTTGAAAAAGAGAGACTTGATTTCTTCCAATGGGATAATTCATTTGAAAAATTGAATATTTCAAAAAATGGCTCTTATAAAATATCACTCCCATTATCGAATAAGGATCGAAGTAAATTTATAATTGCCATCACTTACTTTCATAAGAACAGTTTTGGAGGGTCTGAAGAAATTCTATT
>JABSPN010000117.1 GCA_013214425.1 Flavobacteriaceae bacterium
TGGCAATAGTTGATCATCTGTAAAAAACTCGACGGGAATCGAACCCGCGACCTGGGCGTTAAAAGCGCTAAGTAACTTTTATCTACGACACTTGTTTTTTAATTGTTTCAAAGAACTTTTTATTATTTCTAGTCAAATGTATAAGTGTAGTACGCAGTGTTTTTACGTACTACACTTTTTTAATTTAAAGCAATTTTCTTGATTGCTGATAAAGTATTTTGTCCATTATCCAAAGCTTCTAATACATCGAATACTTTATCACTCCATCCTGCGATGAGGTAAACATCGTTCTTTTCTATTGTTAAAGGTGTATTGCCATATCCCGAAAGATCGAATAAATACAACTTGGCATTAGGTGCAATGTTTTTTTTGTAGGTTTTCCATTCATTCTGAATAGATCGGCCGTCAGAGCTGCTGTTCCACATTTGCAAATCAGTAAAAATCATAACTTTATCTACGGCTTCCTTTTGGGTGTTTAAGTAACGGATTACTTTATAGCCATTGGTAGCATAACCTACTTTACCTTCAATACTCTTTAAAGCATTTACGTTTTGTAAGATTCCGTTTTTAGCGAATTGATATGGCATCCATGTGTTACCAAAAATTCCGGTGATTACATTTTTAGATTTGTATTGTAATAACATACTTAACATCAATCCGATATCGTAAGACATGATCTTACTTTTCGTCGAGATGTTTCTATACATCGATCCCGACACATCACTTGCAATTAACACTTTGGTTCTTAAATCAAAACCTTTGATGTTTTTTGCACTTATTTGAATCGCTGTTTCTAAAGCATCTAATACATAAGATGTATAAGAACTTTTTACACAATGCAATTCTCTATAAGCAGCTAAATATCGAAAAGGAAATTGCTTTGATTTTAAGACAGTTTGCTCATTAGTAAGCTGACTCACAACTTTTTCTATATGATCTGATGATACGTTTGCTTGTAATATATTACGTAAGTTTCTCATCAAAGCCATATAGCCTAACTTACGGCTATCAATTAATGATTCCCATGTTCTGGTAAAAGCCGCTTTTCTCTCTTTTTCAGAGTTAAAGTTTTGTTGACCAATGCTTGATAATTCAGTTTCCCATGTATAAGGAACCTGTAATGTATCGTTTACAATTTTATCAAATAACTGCTGACTTTCTTCACCGGTTGCTTTAGGGTGAGTTAAGAACAGAGCGTCTTTTAATGTCACTTCAGCTTTTCTGTTGTACTTGGCGAATTGGTATTCGTCAAATTTCAAGAACGCTTTCGCAATTCCTTTTTGAATCTGCTTTGATAAACTATTTAACTTTTTAGTTCCAGATCTCTGGTTAGCCATTTGATAATACGCTAAGGCTTCTGTAATTTCATCGGCACGTTGAATAACCTTGCATAAGGTATTGCTAACCAATGAATCTCCACGATGTACTTTTGCTAATTCAATTACCAACACCAATGGTATAGAACGCAAGTACATTTCAGTTCTGGCATAAACCGCTAATTGAGCAACAAATACAGGGTCACATTTTGTGATCAACTTTTGTATTCTCTTTAAGCGATCATTGCTTTTTTCGTATGTTGCACCTTCTAAACTTGTAGTTACAACGGCACCATACAATTCCATTTCTGGGCTCATGTTGTAAGCTTTTGCTCCTTCATAATTAAGAGTGCTTACGTTACTTTTTCTACATACATTAAATTTCATAATAACTACTTGTTTTATAATGACATCACAAATATTTTACCTTATTGCGCAATCTTTTTACGCAGCTAAAATTTTATTGATTTTTCCATTCATTAAATGCACAAGGACCCTGATTTTTAAGGAATTTGCTAGCCAATTAATTACCAAAATATAGTGAAGTGTAAAGATGTAAGTCCTTGTGCAAGATTTTGGGTATCTCCGGGATTCGAACCCTGTTCTCTAAGGTCACAACCTAGTGTTTTACCGCATAAACTAAAGACACCATTTGAATAGTAGATTTTTGATTGACGATTGTAGAATTAATAGCATTAAATCAATGTTTAATTAATTCATTATATCATTGTATGGGAATAACTTCGTTAATCCCAAATCTTTATAGTTTATAAACCTTTTTTTAAGTATAGATGAGATTTTCCGTTAATAATTATTGAAACCTTGGAAATAATTTAGGAAAATCGAATGGTTTCAGTTTTACTGAAAATACCTAAGAAAAAGTGTCCTTTCTTTTGATTCGTTTTCTTTGGACAAGCAAAGAAAATGAATAGAGAATTGAAATAATATACAGTTATGCTTTGGGAGTAACTACTTTGATCCCAACTAGCTCCTATGTTGAGAATACTTGTTTGCCAATAGCCAATGTATTTTTGTCTTTTACATTTTAGAAGTTCAAAATCAATTTTGAATTTTAAAACAATAAAATCCAAGTTATGGCAAACAAGCTATTCATCTGTGGGTCTGGTGGGAGTCGAACCCACACTGTACGGAGTCTAAATCCGCTGCCTCTTCCAATTGGGCTACAGACCTCTATAGTGTAGGGCTAATGTGACACGGCATTAGCCCTATGGAACATCCTATCTGTTTACAGAGAAGATATCTTTCAATTGTTTAATCATACCACCATTATTGCTTAGCGTGATTTCACCAATTTTATCGGCAATTTTCTCAACATACTCCATTTCTTTAAGCTTGAATAACATGCTGTTTTCCTCCATTAATTTAGCAGTGTTTAATAAGCTACGAGTAGAAGCAGTTTCTTCACGTCTCATAATAATATTAGCTTGAGCTTGCTTTTGAGCTACCAGTACCTGGTTCATAATGGCTTTCATGTCTCCTGGTAAAATCACATCTCTAATACCGCAATCCAATACTTTAATTCCAAGTTTTGCAGCAGTATTTTTGACATCACTCAAAATTGAAGAAGCCATGTCTTCCTTACGTTCTAGTAATTCATCTAGCGTGTAAGCACCAACATATTTTCTCAAAGCAAGTTGCAATAGTGAGTATAATTGCTTTTCAGAATCTTTATTGTCTAAAAGTGCTTTTTCAACATCAGTTACTTTGTATTGTGTGTTAAAGTTGATTCGAATAGCCGCTTTATCTTTAGTCAACAATTCTTGTCCGGCAATGTCAACTTGTTGTGTTCTTAAATCAGCTTTTAGTACCTTAATATTGGTGTCATTTAACCAGTAACGGTAAACACCACTATCCAGCATTTTCATATAAGCGTCATCAACCAACAACATTCCTTTTTCATGAGCATTAATTTCATATGATCTGATATATCTACTCAAGTTGTGGTTGCTAAACAAGTTTTTATCAATCTTTTCAGTAATCTCAATTTTGCTCAAATCGGCTGTTACGAATTTGTGTTCAACAAGCCCATTCAAGAAAGCATAGCGACCTGGACCTAAAACACTTTTGAATAATTTGTTTTCGTAATGCAACACCAGTTCGTTGTCTTTTACTTCAACTACAGTTAGTAATTCAGATAGTCGTTCATCCTTTAGTAAAAGATCCAAATGAACAGGTGCGTAAAATGGCTTGGCAAGATCATAAGTGCTCACTTGATCTCTCAAACGTAACCAATGATTACCCTGAGTAATGACTCTTTTGTAATCTCCATTTCTAAAAACAAGACCTACTTTTCCAGCGTTAATACGTACTCTTTTCATTTTAAAATTAATTTAGTTAAACATCTATTTAAGGATGACATCCAGCTGTAACGGAACTGTTGTCTTTGTATATAGGGCGTGTCCTCAATCTTATTGAGGCCAGGCTATTCGCTATATCTTTTGCTTAAGCAAAAGGATGTCGCTGCTATCCCTCACGCATAATTTTTAAGAAAAACAAGTACAATACATCCCACCTAGAACACGGAATCGCGATGTTCGTCAGACTAAAAAAACGACTGTTTCAGTTTGTTGTCTGTCTACCGACTATCAATCAAAAAAAACAAAGCATTTCTTTTGTCTTTCAGAAGAAAACAATTCAGGTGTTTTCAGCAGTGCAACATTTAAACGTGCAAATGAGAAAAGCTGCTGATATATCAGTACTTGTTTTCGTTATGTCTTACCTCAATGGAGATCCAGAATAACCCTCTGGTGAATGTTTAAAGTGATTCAAACTTTTTAAATAACCATTATAGTTATGGTTCTGAGCTATAAGACCTTATGGTCTTAGCAGGACTTGAACCTGCGACCTTCTAATTAACAGTTAGATGCTCTACCTAAAAAAACTAAACCCCAAGTTTAGCGCGTCTACCAATTCCGCCACATCTGTAAAGACGGTGGGATTCGAACCCACACTTTCGAAAAATCTATTGTTCTAACCAACTGAACTACTAACCCCATTTTAGACCTGTATAATTAGGGGGTTAGACAGGATTCGAACCTGTGACCTATAGAGTCGATTACCGATTTTAAGTCGGAGGGTAGTCTTTAAAAGCTGAATATAAAACACAATACACTACGCAGTATTTTATACAAGGGTGCTATACAGAAACACCTATCGAGGCTTTTGAAAAACTATTGTTAAGCCAGAAGGCTTTGCAGTGCCGACGGGATTCGAACCCGCAACCTCCCGATAGACAGTCGGGGATTCTACCATTGAACTACGACACTTTTTGCAAGAGTAACAAGAATCGAACCCATACCCTCGGGGTTGGAAGCCGAGATACTACCGTTATACTATACTCTTGTTTTGTAGATCAAAAAGGGATTAATACACCCAGTTTTAAATCAACATTTATTCGTGGAACAAAAAGGAATTGAACCTATATCTCCCGAGCTTCAATCGGGCGCATTGACCACCTCTGCCATTGTTCCATTTTTAAAAACCCTGTCGCCAAAAACCCCAAAACTTAAAAAGCGACAGGGTAACTACAATATATTACGCTACAAATATTAGTGCTTTATGCGCAATGTTTTTACGTAGTCTGAATTACTGTTTATTTTGATACAATCGATCAGGTCTGTCTATCTCATCTAACAGACTTCCCTTCACAATCGCAATGTTTTCAAAACCATTTTCAGGACTAATAAGTGATTGTTTTTCATTAATAGAGCCTCTTCGTTTGTTTCTTATAATAATTGATTTTGGATTAATGTTCATTTTAGCATCTTCATCCTAAATTCATTTCAGGGGCTATAATCATTCCATTCATTAGGATTGTGAATCGAGTTCAGAATGACGTAAACAACGGAAAGATTAGAAGACCTAACCCGATTCGAACGAGTGTTTCAGGAGTCAAAGTCCTGTGTATTAACCGCTATACGATAGGTCTGTCTGAATTACGAGCTACGAATGATGATTTTCGAATAATGATATTTGTTTGCATTCGCCTTGTTTCGAGAATGGGACTTCTAGGCCTTCCTTAGCATCTAAGTGTGACGAACAGGGAACCCATATACTCTGGCTTATGAGACCAGTGCATTAACCATTCATGCGATCTCGCAATTTGTAGCGCGAATAGGATTCGAACCTATATTGACTGACATGTAAGATCAGGGCTTTCCCATGAAGCTATCGCACAAGTTGCAAGATGAAATTTGTTGTGAAGAAAGGATTCGAACCTTTATCTGCTGATGTATCAGATCAGCGCTTTACCATTAAGCTACCTCACAAGATTGAGCAACTAGCGGGACTTGAACCCACTCCTGAAGATTGGAAATCTACTATGCCACCAGTAACACCTTAGTTGCTAAAAATTATTGTAACCATCTAATCAATAATTTTGCATCCATTGTTGGAAGAAAATCTGCATCACCCATATCGTCGATAGGAACTTCAAAGCGAATTGTGTTATCATCTATTTCTGCTAAGTAATAAGCATTACTATTTCTAATGTAGATTAGTTTAGCCTCTGGCTTTGTTTTGTATAAAGCCTTTTTTAACTCATTCTTTTTCATGATTAAATTGATTTAAATTTAGTCTAGAGAGCAGGACTCGAACCTACAACCTCTCGCATCCAAAACGAGTAAACTACCATTTGTTCTATCTCTAGTTTTGAGGGAATAGCAAGACTCGAACTCGCATCTTCAGGATCGTACCCCAAAGTTTTTCCAGTTAAACTATATTCCCTTTTAGAACAGAGACGCTAGATCTTAGACATTAGAAATGAATAAAATTTACATCTTTTGCGATGCTCGGAGGACTCGAACCTCCAACCCCGGACTTAACAGGCCCTCGCTCTGCCATTGAGCTACAGCATCATTTTTGAGCATTTGCCGAGACTCGAACTCAGACTTTCGGTTTAGAAGACCCACGTGCTTCCGTTTACACCACAAATGCAATTGAACTCCGTATGGGACTCGAACCCACATCGCCCGGTAGAAAGCCGAGTGCACTAACCAGTTATGCTAACGGAGCATTTGTTGACGCAGAGAGGGTCGAACTCTCATCACCCGAGTTAAAAGCTCGGTGCTTTGCCGGTTAAGCTACACGTCAAGTTGTGGAAGCGGTAGGACTCGAACCTACATGTCTTTCGAACCAGATTTACAGTCAGGCGAGCCAACCAATTGCTCAACACTTCCAATTAAGAGACAACGGAGCGATTCGAACTCCCAAAAAATCTGTTTTGCAAACAGGTACCTTAACCATTCGGCCACGTTGTCAAGTTGCGGAGAACAAAGGAATCAAACCTTCACCGCCTTATAAGGCGGACTTGTTTAGCAGACAAGCGCAACGAAATCAATATTTGCCTATTCTCCAATTCTGCGGAAGGCGTGGGAGTAACTAAGTTGATTCCACGTACCACATTATGAAAATGCTGTTTTACGCTAATGCATTTTTAACTGAAACTAATAGCGATCACAAAACAAGTTTTGTTCTTTCTAAGAAGTTTCATTTAATCTTTGAAACAGCATTTGTTTGTGGAAGGGGTGGGAGTCAAACCCACACGAGTCGTTAGCTCCTAACGGATTTCAAATCCGCGGCCACCGTCAATTGGCTTGCCCTTCCTTTCTTGCTTATTTTCCAGTATGTCAATGAACTGTTCTGATTTTTTGGTTTCCCAACAGGTTCAGACCCCTGAGTTTAGATCAAAAAAAACGCCCGATGTGAGTCGGGCGTCTTGTTTGATTGTGATAAAAGTAATATCAATTCCTACCGTTATCTCTTGCATACAATATGCCCATATTTTTCTTAAAATCACATTCCGAATCACCATACACCTCTGCTCCCAGACTTCCAATAAATCGTTGTGCGACCATGCCATTATTCTGACTATGTAACCAACTCGGTTGAATCATCTGTGTATGTTTTTGTATCCTCATAATTGAATTTTAATTATAAAAAAAGCGCTCAATTTCTTGAGCGCCGATATATTCTAATGCAACAATTGTTGCGTCGTTATTTCTTCACTCGCTTTCGAAATTTTCCTTCTGCTAGTACACTAGCAAAATCTATTCCAGTATGGATATTATTTTTTCTCATTTGCACTGCAAAGATCGTAACAAAAAATCCAATTATCCAAATAAAATTTTCGGGTGAAGCGTCAAAAAAGGCCTTAATACGTAGTATTATTTTTTTTCAAAAAATCCAAATTTTAACATTTAGGTAAAGTTAAAGGCAGCTTTTTTGAGTCAAAAGGAATAATGAAAAGCTTTGGTTTTTTACTTTGAAAAAATTGATTTAATTTAATACGCAAATAGAGTGCGTAGATTCTATTTTTCTTTACACCTGAATTTAAAAATAAACGTATCATGGCAGTCAATAAAAACGCCTTAATTCGATATAAAACAATCGATAAATGTTTGCAAAATCGCTTTAGAGAATGGACGTTGGATGATTTGATTGATGCCTGTTCTGATGCCTTGTATGAATATGAAGGAAAAGACACTTATGTTAGTAAGAGAACGGTACAGTTGGATATACAAATGATGCGGAGTGATAAGTTGGGATATAATGCTCCAATTGTTGTCTACAACAGAAAGTATTATACTTATGAAGAGGAAGAGTATAGTATCACCAATAGCCCACTTTCTGATCAGGATTTGTCTAAATTGAGTGAGACTGTAGCGTTTTTAAAGCAGTTTCAAGGGTTTTCTCATTTTGATGAATTAAGTGGGATGGTACAAAAACTGGAAGCACATGTTTATGCTCAAAAAACTCAGCAAAAAACAGTGATTGATTTTGAAAAAAATGAACATGTAAAGGGCTTAGAGTTTTTAGATGTTTTGTATCAGGCCATTATTAAAAAGCAACCCATCAGGATGACGTATAAATCTTTTAAAGCGAGAGCCGAAAGCAGTTTTCATTTTTATCCTTATTTATTGAAAGAGTTTAGAAATAGGTGGTTTTTGATTGGTTGTCAGAAAAAAAATCAACCCATCATGAATTTGGCTTTGGACAGAATGATTAAAGTGGAAAAAGCGAATGTGAAATTTCAGGAGTATAAAAATTTTGACGCGGATAAATATTTTAAAGATGCTATTGGAGTTTCTGTAAGCCCTACAATGAAACCAGAGCAAATACTTTTATATGTAACGCATAAACACGCT
>JABSPN010000118.1 GCA_013214425.1 Flavobacteriaceae bacterium
TCGTTTGGCGGCTTCTCCATCCAATAACACAATTTGTGCTGTTGGAATTCTATTGACCTCTTTATTCACGCTGATTCTTTTGATTTGATAGACTTTGGATAACTCTGTTCCTTCTATCAAGATTTTAAACGTGATTAAATCTGGACTTTTAGATGTTTGTATGACTCCGCTATTGTTCATTTATGATAGTTTAGATAGTGGTGGAAATATTAATTCTTGACCTGGTTTAAGTTTTCTGAAATGGTTTAATTTATTGGCTTTCGCTACCTCTAAGTAATACTTAGAGTCTCCATAAATTCTAAAAGCCATAAGTGGTAATCGATCTCCGGCTTTAACAATTCTATAGTGCGTTAAATCTGGAGATTGATTATTCTCTCTTGCTGCTCTTAAATCTTCATTGACACTTCCTTTTACCTTTAGTTTAGCAATTGCTCGTAAGGGTGTCCCATCTGGAGCGAATAGTTTGTATTCAATAGAAAGATCTACTAATGAACCTTTGAAAAGTAAAGCTCCCCATCCTATTTGTAAATAGTAGGGTTTATGTTCTTCACCATTGTAATCATAAACAATATTCTTGAAGGTATCAATTTGATCAATTATTCCATCTGTTTTATTAGGATTACCATCTATGACCCCAGTACTGTCAAATAGTAAATCGATGCTCAACTCTTGAGGAGAGATACGGTTAAACTTAGGTTGTGCTGCACTAGTACCTTGACCTTGTTCTTCCTCGTATTCTGGTTTATAGGCAATAACATATTTTTCAGGATTTAAAAGTGTCGTGAACTCACCATTGGCTACTTTAGACTGAAACTTATTGTCCTTGAAAGCTTTTATTACTAACTTTTTTAAGGCTCCGCTACTCATCTCTTATTATCTTTCTTTTTGTTGCTTTAATAATTCCATTACTTCTTCTACGCATACAGCTACGATGTCTGATTTATCATCTGAAGAACCTGTTTCTTTGGTACTTTTCCCTGAGCTAGTTTTTGATTCATCTACATTAATCTTGATGTAGAGTTCTTTAATTTCTATTGGCATAGCTTTATAATATTTTAAAGTAATGGTAAGTCAACTCAATCGTTTCGATTACTATTTTGTTCTCTTCAGCATTGAGATCTGCTACACTCCATTTCACAGGATAGGCATGTACTACATTCCACGTTTGTAGGGACTCATGTTTTTCATCGAGTAAGGTAACTCTGATATCTACTGGTAGAATGTCAAAATCTTCTACTGCATTTCTCACCCATTCTATTACTCCTGAATCGACTAGCATTCCTCGTTTAAGTACCAGATTAGGATATTTTGTTCTTACTGGAATTTTATACTTGAATCTATTCTCTCCACCTTCAGCAATTTCTTCGGTTTCAAGGTCTACTGAAAGACCTGAAACCGATTGAAATTGATTATCATTACTATTTGAATCAGGAACTTCTGAAAAATCAACAGTAAAGTGAAAGCCTACAGGCGGATAATATGCTGCCATTACAGGATATTTAATTTCTCGTGAACAAATTCAGCAGTTTCAATTGCGATTTCGTTTCCATCGGCTTTGAAATCAGTTGACTGAATTTTAGTAATGTATGCACGTTCAGCTTTCCAGCTAATTACAGGCTCATGCTTTTCATCAAGCATACTGATTGTAAGATCTCCTCTGTACTCTTCTTCTCCTTCTTGGAAGTATACCGTTTTGATCCACTGATCATAAAACTGTTTGCTTTTATCTGCAAAAGTTCCTCTTTTGATTGTGATATTACTGTACTTAGAAAGTCCTGGTTGCTTTGTTTTATGGTATTCATTATCTGCACCAGCTCTATATTCGATTACTTCTCTTTCGAAATCTAATCCAGATACTTCTGTACAATTAAATTCTGTATCTCCAAAATTCACTTTAAAATGAAACTTTGGTAATGGATATAGTGTTGCCATGATTTATATATTTTTTTAAGTTATTTATTGATTTAATTTAATTATGCTTCTTGCATTTTGTGAGAGAACTTTAAGATGATGAATTCAGCCGGTCTTACTACTGCCATACCGATTTCAATAATCATGTTTCCTTCTAAAATGTCTTGTGCAGTCATGGTTTCACCTAATCCTACACTTACATAAAATGCTTTATCTGGTGTTGGTCCAGCTAATGCTCCTGCTCTCCACTGAGCTGTCAAGAAGTTATCGATCATCGCTTTCACTCTAACCCAAGTATTCTTATCGTTTGGTTCGAATACGAATTGCTCTGTAGCTTTCTTGATTGATTCTTCAGCCATGTTAAAGAAACGTCTTACCGATACATAACGCCATTCGTTATCGTTACCTGCTAGGGTTCTTGCTCCCCAAACTAAATTTCCTTTTCCTACAAAAGCTCTAATTGCATTGATAGACTTACCAGCAACTGTATCAACATTAAGGTCTTGTTGATCATCATGAGATACTTGTACAGTTGGCTCTATAACGTAGCTTAAACCTACATTAGCTGGTGCCTTCCATACTCCTCTATCTGAATCTACTCTAGCATAAATTCCTGCCATTGCACTACTTGGTGGCAACTCTAATGGTAAATTCCCTATCTCTGTTAAAATTTGATTATAAGCCTCATTATCTGAAACCTCTAGAGAAGCTAAGCTTCTTCCATGTAGTTCGCCATTATTTGAATCTAAAGCAATGTTTTGGGCTCCTGCAGCAGCTTCATCAAGAATAGCCGCTTTTAATGTATCCCAAGTCGTCTCAATCGTATCAAAAATAGTTACATCTGTCTTAGCTATTGGTGTAATTTCAGCAGGCGCAACGGATGTCATTGTGATCGTAATCAATTTATTGATCTCGTTCACAATGTTTGACGTATTGTTCGCAATGACATTCGCTACTTTAGTAGGGTTTGCCTCATCAATAAACTTCTTAAGATTTGTTGTTAACTTGGTTAGTTCTGCAAATACAGCATCTACTTTATCTGCATCTTCAAATAACGCATTAAATGTCCCTAATTTGGTTTGGATATCTGTTACATCAGCTGCAGCAGCTAATTCATCTTCTAAAGCAGCAATAGCAGCATTAGCCTCAACATTAATAGCATCTTTAATGTCAATTAAAGCGCTTATATCTGCTAATAAAGCGGTTAAATTTGTATGTAATGTTAAAGGTCTCGGTGAATCAAAATTTTGAGAGGCTCCACCTCTTTCATCGATGTTAATTCCTGTACCAATACTATATAAGAAGTTAGCAACATCAGCTAATGACCCTGCTAGATCTGTTGCTCCAGAAGCATCGGTAATGGCTGTTACTGCAGTAGCAATATCTACAGCTTCAACATTATCTGTGATCACTACTTGAGCTAAAGGGTTTCCTTCATTAACATGTGTTATTACTACATCCTCATTATTAAACTGGTAGTTTAGAATTGTTTTTACCCAAGGGTAATATGCTGCTCCATATTTCAGATAATCTTTCTCCAAACTAATTCCATTTCGTAATGCATCAATATTAGGATCTGTTGGACTATCTGCATCGTAAGTACGTGTATCGATAATTGTAAATCTATCTTGTAATTTTTTACACTGTCCCAATGCTTCGCCATATAACGTATAAAATGCATCATCAGTACTCAATGCAGTAGCGTCAGGAAAAACAATTAAAGTAACTTCATCTACTTTTTCTATTTCTGTTAATCCTGTCATGAAATCATTAGAATTGTTAATTGAAGTAACTTGAGTATCATCTGTATCTAAATTTGTACCATATCTTCCAACAGAAACAACATAACATGGCCCTCCTCCATTTGCAAAATATAATTGCATTGAGTAATACATATTAAAAGGCTCTCTATCTGATGGCTGATCTACTACAATTGAACGATTAGTCACATCATCTACTACAGTATCTGTAACAGTAACATTAATGGTAGTTTCTGGTTTAGCCGTTCCAAAGTACGTTTCGTATTCTAACATAGAAGTGATACGAGTAGGTACTCCCTTTAAATCTCCCTTAATCTTATTGGTTGCCATTTCAGTATAACCAATAAAAGCTGGAATTGCTGTTTCAACTTGAGCTACCGAAGGGGGAAACTTCACAATCTCCTCTACGTAAACTCCTGGTGTTTTGTACGCTGTCATAATTTAAATGTTTAATTTTTGTGTTAAATGAATATTTCTGAATAAAAATCTCCCCCCTCCTCTTTTATCATATCGACCGTTGGATTCGGGAATGTATAATCGTCTGGACTACCACCCGGAGGTAGATCGAGTCCTGCATTGTTAAAATCTGAATTAGTTATTTCTATAAACCCATTTCTAGACAACCACTTCTTATTTTTTGTTGTGAGCGTGGCATCATCAGACAAGCTGATGTATCTCCAAAATGATTTTTGATTTTTAAAGCTGATTGTAAAATCTGGCGTCTCTTCTAAGGCATATCTATCCTCATTGTCTATTTCAAGTAAATCGTAATCTCCATCAAGGTGATTTCCTTTAATAGTCAAACGGATATACCCCACTATTTTCTTTTTCTTTCTACTTGCTATCACTCCATTTAGCAGCGCTTCAATTTGATCATCTTTTTCACCGCTGGTCAATGATTCATCTGCTTCGATTAAACGGATACTATTGGTAATAGAAAATTGATCATTTGTTGTTAGAAATGCCACATCTTCTTCAGCGATACTTCTAATCAACTCTCTTGAAGCAGCACCCCTAGCTAAAAAGCTGTTATCGACAACTCCTCCATCATTTTCAAACAAGTTCTCAAAGGAATTTGCCTGTCCAGAAGGTTCTATATTGGTAAACAAGTGAATCCTGAATTGTTCCTCGTCTTTATACGCATTAGAAAACTGAGTGTAGTTATAGAAATAAGGATCTGTAGCTTGTAACTCAAAAGTAAAGGTTAGTTCATCCTGAGGAGTAATAATTGGAACGTATTTAGTATCTCCTGAAACATCAGTTTCCAATGTACTTATCAGTACTCTAAACCCTTGACTATGCGCACGCATAATGATCCGGTAATTCTTAAAATGTTGTTGAGTTGCCTTTGTTGGAATTACTCTGATATAGTCTGAAAACTTAAAGTTCTCTAATGCAGTTTCTTTATCTTCATCACTCATCTCATCGTCACTATTATTTACTGGCAAAAACTTCTCTTCTCCACTATCGAGGAAATACCCATGATGAATGTTAATATTGAATAATGCTTTATAAAACATATTATTGATTGTTTAATCCACTGTTTAATCCGGTGATTACTGTTCCCTTTTCCAAAATCAAGTCTCGCTCTATTTCCAGCAAGGTTACTTTGTATAATGCCGATGGATACTGCTTACCTCCTAGTGTTCCCCATATGAAATTCATCTCTTCGAAACTCGGTGTATAGAGGTCTACAATAAACTTGAAGTTAGTCAGGTTTTCCATACCTTCTTCATCTCTATTATAGATTGTATTGTCTTGTGTAAACACCTTTTTCCCCTGAAAAAATTCCAATACTTTTGAAATCCCCTTTAATGCTTCAGTATAGGTTGTATTTGTCCCTGAAAAAAGAATGAATATGTTTAAATTTAGCTTTGGATTTTTATAGGTTACCTCTGTACCATTAATATGATAGTTAGGCTGGTTTTTTAAGGTAAATTCTTCCTTTAAATTAAGCAAAGACAATACAATATCTGGAGTTGTATTTGGGTTATCTCCAGTTTCAGAATCGATTGTAGCAATATTTTCTAAGGAAACAGGGCTTCCTTCAAAGTAACTGTTCACCTCTTCGGTGATTACTTGTAAGACTTCAAAAATCATGGGTATAAATTCTATGTGAAA
Source organism: Flavobacteriaceae bacterium (assembly GCA_013214425.1). GTDB lineage: Bacteria > Bacteroidota > Bacteroidia > Flavobacteriales > Flavobacteriaceae > DT-35. Next base: position 5,793 of record JABSPN010000118.1, read on the forward strand.
CGTTGACTTAACGGGTCGGGTAAACTTACCAACAAGATTACCTGTTATGTTTAATAGAATTTAAGGTGAAAAAAAAGTCAAAAAGAGAAATAAATTTTTCATAATTAGTTAATGTTTTTACTGGTTAGTTTATAATTTGATTGGTTTAGTTGGTTATAAATCTTAAGTCAAAAATAACAGCATATTGCTTACTTTGTTTTAATGTTTTGTTAGACTTTTCATATGAAAATGTTAATTAAAATAACTGGCTGTTATTAACTGTATGTAAATTTACTAAATGATTCATTTCTCAAGTAAGTATTATCACCTAAAATTAGGGTGAAAAAAACCCTAATAATTTAAGTAAAAACACCCTAAAAAAAGGGTGTTTTAACCCTTGACTTTTTCAATTTAATTTTTAAATAATAATCAAAAAAAACACTTCCCAGTATAAACACCTGATTTTAAGTTAATAATTGATCCGTAATTTCTGATCACTTATATTTGATGTTCAACTAACCAATTTTTAAACACATGAGCACTGCAGAAAATACTAACAATACGAGTAGTCAAACAGCTACCAAAATCACCACAAAGAAGAGTGCGGCAAGAAAAACAACAGCAAAAAAGAATACCGCAACAACTATTACGCCCAAAAAGCAACCTGGAATTTCTAAATCTGTAATTAACGAAATGAGTGAAGAAATAAACAACATGATTTCTTTTGCTATATTCAACGGTATTAAAATTAATACCGATATCAATGCTTTGGTTCAGAATAGTAATGTGAACGATCTTATTAATGCTCATAATCTATTATGCGACAATGTTGCGCCTGCTACTCCTAAATCTATTCAGTATACAAAAAAGCTGCATCAAGACGGAAAGGAGAAATCATTAATGAAAAAGTTACCCCTGGTGCGTAACTTAATTGTATTGGCTTTATTATTCTTGTTCACCTTTATTGGAACCGGTTTATCTACTCATGTCAATAACGATTCATTAGATAAAGGAATTATGAGTCAGCAAGATCCATGGATTTTACTATTGAACCTTAGCTTTTTAGCATCAATCGCCGGATTAGGTGTGGTCTTTTATTTACTAAAAAGTGTGAGCACTTCTGTAAAAAGTGGTACACTTATTCCTGAAGATGCCATTTATTATGTAGCTTTAATTGTACTCGGATTAATTTCAGGATTAATCATGTCGGAAATTATTTCATTATATACAACCGATCCTAACAGGATCAATTTATTCAATAAAAGTCTCTTAGCGCTTATTGGAGGTTTTTCATCTGATGCTATTTTTAGTGTACTCCAAGGGCTTATTAACAAAATTAAAGGACTCTTCCCTACAAGTTAGAATTGTTAATCACATAAAAAAAGCATCTGGAATACCAGATGCTTTTTTAGTGTATGTTATTCATAACTAAATCGCGTCTTTTACGATATTGAATATTTTGTTTTCAATAGCATATAACACTAATCCAGCTGTATTTTTAGATTCTGTCTTTAATAATAAGTTATTACGATGCCCTTCTACTGTTCGCGGACTTATAAATAGCATATCCGCTATCTCATTTGTTGTGTATTGATCACAAATCAGTAATAATATTTCTTTTTCTCTTTTAGTTAAATAACTACTATCGAAAGTCGATTTTTTAGAATTATTGTTTCCTAACACCCCTTGATGTATAATTTTCATGACTTCATCATCATAATAAAATCCTTTATTATGCACTTCATTAATGGTGTGCAACATCTGTGCAGGAGTTGCATTTTTAGCTAGATAAGCTACAGCACCAATATTAATCATATTCACAATAAAAGGCTTACTGAAATAACTCGTTAAGGCTATAATTTTTATTTCAGGATATTGTTTACGTAAAATCTTTGAGGTCTCTACTCCATTAAGCTTGGGCATTTTCAAATCTAACAAAATAATGTCGGGCTGTTCTTCTTGTTCATCAAGTATATCTATGAGTTCTTGACCGTCATTTGCTTGAAAACTAATCGTAATGTGTTCATGTCTAGATAAGATAAAAGCGACACCTTGTCTGAATAGTGTTTCGTCGTCTACAATAGCGACATTGATATTTTGCTCCATTTTTATTTGGATTGGTTGATCACCTAAAAATACAAAAAAAAGTATTAATTCTACAATTAGTTTACTGTTATATTAACGTTAGCAATCTAGTTTCACGAATTTGCAACTCCAATTTATTGTTGTGAATTCCTCGGTTTTGTGTATGAAAAGTCTGGAATTTATGGTGGCTTATTTACACCGTGTTACCAATACCCTATTTGTTAAAAATCGTCAATCAATTTATTATAAAATAATTATTTTGATATTTAGTTATGCATTGAGAGTCTATCTCAGTAATTAACAATCACAATTAAAATCTTTTCTTATGAAAAAAATCTTTTTTCTAGTGCCCATAATGGCATTAACCGCATTTTTAATTTTTAATCATTCTTCTGAAGAAAAAACTTATGCCCTTAATCATGCTTTAACAAGTTCTCATGCTCTAGAAACATGGCAACATGCGAATTTACAAGAGGTATTTGCCAAACCTCAAACGTACATTTTTGACAAAGACGCGCTACAACATATGCTAACCAATCCTAATTTGAATGAATTTCGCTTTTTATTAGGTGTAGAACATAA
>JABSPN010000119.1 GCA_013214425.1 Flavobacteriaceae bacterium
AAGAGATAGGACTTCTCTGTTAATCCATTGCCACTAATTTCCCATAATAAACTATAGGATTGCTCATCTTGTGCACTTGAGACAAATGTTGAAAAACTTACAATTAAAAGTAAAAATGCTTTTTTCATAAATGTCTTTTTTGTTAGTTATTTATTCTTGATTAATTGTCCTTTATTTGGTTTTAATGCTGCACGTACTTTGGGCATTTCTTCTTCAGTAACCAACATTGATGCCATAACTTGAAACTCACTAAATTGTTGAATTTCGGTTTCATTTAAGCTTAATTTTTCAATGACGATATATTCTTTTAAATGAATGATATGATGTTCAGCAGTTCTTAAAGCATTTGGACCTCTGAATTCCCAAATTAGTTTAATATGATTACTCATTAGCTTCAAATGTTCCGTTTTTAACAAAGTTTTTAAAATCGATCATATACTTTTTAGATTACTTTTTGAAAGCACCAGACATAAGGGATCTCATTAACTTTATTCCGAAGCTATCAAATTTAAATTCAGAATTCGAAACCCATTTAGTTCTATTCTCATCAATGATTTTAAAGTTGTTTTCTTGTAGGTTAAAAACTCTTTTTGCTTTGTATGTGGTATGAAATTCATAAGCAAAGTTACTTTTAGTGATGGTTTCGATCATTTCCAATTTTCTTTCCTCCATCTCATACTTTAAAGTCATTTTTGCCTCTTCTTTCCATTGAGTATCGCTTAATTGCTCTGCAGTTATTAAACCTCTTTGCCAATGTTTCATATTGTTGGTATTGTCTATTTTCTCAACAACTTCTTGTCTTGATCTATTGATGATTTTTTCATTTGAATATTTCATCCCAAACCAGATTTTATTGTTTCCTGCAAATTACGAAAATATACCAAAAGCCTATGTTTTGCCTTTAAAAATAACTTGGAAACTACCATTATATTCTTATTTTTGTTAGCCTTAAATATTCAAATTTATGTTGAAACATTTTTTGATTCCTTTGCTGCTTTTATGCTTCTTTTTTGGAAATACACAAAACCAGACATTATTCACCATAGATGGTGACCCCGTTTATTCTAAAGATTTTATAAGAGTCTATAAAAAAAACCTTGAGTTGGTAAAAGATGAAAATCAGAAAGATGTAGATAATTATCTTGAGCTTTTTATTAAGTATAAATTAAAAGTAAAAGAAGCTAGAACCTTAGGTTTGGATAAAAATAGGCGCTATGTTAGCGAGTTGCAGTCGTATAGAAAACAGTTGGTTAAAAATTATCTAACAGATGCAAACGCTTCTGATCAGCTAATAAAAGAAGCTTACGACAGATTGAAATATGATGTAAATGCCACTCATATATTGATTTTTTTGAACGAAGATGCCAGTCCTAAAGATACTTTAGCAGCCTATAATAAACTTTCAAAACTCAGAAAGCGATTAAAGAAAGAAGACTTCGATAAGTTGAGAAAAGAACTTCACGATGGTGAAAATGTTTTCGTTGAAGACTTAAATTATTTTAGTGCTTTTGATATGGTATATCCATTTGAAACTATGGCTTATACTACTAAAATAGGACAAGTGTCAAAACCTTTTCGAACTCGTTTTGGATTTCATATCCTTAAAGTTAATAATAAAAGGCAATCTATGGGGGAGAGAACTATCGCTCATATTTTGATCTTAGACAAGGAATCAAGCAGACTTGGTACACCTGAAGAAAGAATTAATGAGGTCTATAATAAAATTCAACAAGGCGAATCGTTTGAAGTTTTAGCCAGAAGATTTTCTGAAGATAAAGGTTCTTCTAGAAAAGGTGGACTAGTGGGGCGTTTCAAAAAAGGAAAACTAAGCGCAATTGAATTTGAGAATGTTGCTTTCTCACTTCAGAATAAGAATGATATATCAAAACCTTTTAAGACTAAGTTTGGATGGCATATTGTTAAGCTAATAGACAAACACCCTGTAATGTCATATGATGCGATGAAACCACAATTAACAGATCGAGTTTTGAAAGATAGTAGATCCAAACTAATTGGTAAGGCTTTATATGACGATTTAAAGAAACGCTATACTTATAAATTAACTGATGGAGCCATGACATTCCTGGAAGCTTCATTTAATGACACGTATTTCACTAAAAGATGGAAAGCTCCAAGTGGTGCTAAAGTAAAGGAAGTAATGAGCACTTTTGCCGACCAACAAATAACATACGAAGAGTTCTTTCAATATGCTTCGAAAAATCAAGAGACCATATTGCCTAAACCAATGAAACAGCTAGTTGAAGACCTGGTGGAAGAGTATATCAGAAAAGAGCTTTATGCCTACCATGATGCTAACTTAGAAAATGAATATGATGAGTTTGCGGGTATCATGCAAGAATACAGAGAAGGAATCTTACTTTTTAATTTAATGGAAAGTAAAGTTTGGCAAAAAGCTAAAGCAGATTCTCTAGCGCTTAAAAAGTATTACGATGCTAATCAGGATAATTATAAATGGGATTATAGAATAACTGGAGTAATTGCATCAGTTAACACTAAAAAAGAGGCCGATTTAGTAAGATCTTTGATGGATAAAGACGAAGCTTTAGAGTCTATTAAAAAGAAGGTTAATAAAGACAATAAAACTAATGTGATTTTCACCTTGGGTGAATTCGAGAAAGGTTCTCAGAATTTACCTCAAGCCTACAATTTTGATCAAGGTTTGTCTAAAGTATATAAAGATCAAGAATATTTTATTATTATAAGGGCAGATGAAATCAAAAAACCTTCTGTTAAAGATTATAATGAAATAAAAGGTAAAGTGATTAACGATTACCAAAATCATCTGGAGGAGTTGTGGTTAGCTGAGTTAACCAAAAAGTATAAAGTAGAAATCAATCAACAAGAGTTGAGTAGAGTAAAAAAACAGATCAAGTAGTGCTATATAGAATAATTGTCCTTATTGTTTTCTTAATTTTTTTTCAGTCATGTGATTTATTGAAAAAAGAGGAACCGCAGAATATTGTAGCTAGAGTAGGAGATAATTTTCTTTTTAGTTCAGATATCGATAAATTAACAGATGAAGGAATGTCTAAAGAGGACAGCACTTTAGTTGTCAATAATTATATCAACAATTGGGCTACGCAACAACTATTGATTCGTAAAGCTCAGCTTAATCTGAATGAAGACAAGCAAGAAGAATTCAACAAACTGGTTAATAATTATAAAAACGATTTGTTTACCAGAGCCTATAAAGAAGCCATTGTTAAACAACGTATAGATACTATTGTTTCAGAACAAGAAGCTATAGATTATTACGGAGATCATAAAGACAACTTTACATTAAATGATCGTTTATTAAAACTACGTTACATACAAACTACAAAAGACAACCAGAATTTTAATAAAATCAAGGAACGTTTTTTGAGATTTGATTCAGAAGATAAGTATGTGTTAGACTCTATTGCAATTCAATTCATGTCCTATTCATTAAATGATACAACTTGGGTAAAGGCGAATCAGGTATTCAAAAAAATCCCACTAATCAAAACTCAGGAAAAAGAAGAATTGTTAAAAAAATCTAATTTTATACAGCTTGAAGATTCATTAAGAGTATATTTGGTGCAAATTAATGATGTGCTGGAAAGAAATGAGGTTGCGCCTCTGGTTTATGTAGAGCCAACCGTAAAGCAAATCATCATTAACAAGCGCAAGTTAGAATTGATCAAGCAATTAGAAATAGATATCACAGAAGATGCAATTAAGAATAAAGAGTTTGAGATTTATGAGTAAGAATTGGTTTATTATCGGATTAGTATTACTAGTAAGTAATGTATGGGCTCAAGAAGAGACAGATCCGGCAAAAAAGGTTAAAGTAGATGGTGTAACGGCAGTAGTTGGAGAATATATCATTCTTGAATCTGATATAGATAAGGCGCTTATTGAACTTAAAAATCAAGGGGTTTCTACAGAATCTATTACACGTTGTAATTTATTAGGAAAACTTTTAGAAGATAAGTTGTATACACACCATGCGATACAAGATAGTATCACGGTAACCGATAGTGAAATTTATGGTATTGTAGATCAGCAAATAGCCTTTTTCGCGCAACAGTTTGGTGGTGATATGAAAAAGATGCTTGAATTTTATAAAAAGAAAGATGAGTCTACTTTTAGGAAAGAACTTTATAACATAAATAAAGAAGGGAAGTTAGCCAATAAAATGCAACAAAGAATTGTTGAAGAGGTAGAAATTACTCCTGAAGAAACGTATCAGTTCTTTAATTCAATAGAGGAAGCAGACAGACCAGTTTTTGGTGCGGAATTGAAATTATCTCAAATTGAAATAAAGCCAGTAATCACACAAGAACAAAAAGATATTGCATTTAACCGTTTAAAGGAATTTAGAGCCGATATAGTTGATAACGGTGCAAGTTTTGCGACTAAAGCAGTATTGTATTCAAACGATCCAGGTTCTAGATCTAAAGGAGGAAAATATACCTTGAATAAGAAAAGACCTCGGATGGTTAAAGAGTTTAGAGACGTAGTCTTCTCATTAGAAGAAGGAGAAGTTTCTGAGCCATTCGAATCAGAGTTTGGATTCCATTTAGCTACTGTTGATAAAATCAGAGGACAAGAATGGGATATTCGTCATATTTTATTAACTCCTGAAACAACTTCAGCAGCATTAAAAGAGGCGAAAGAAAAAGCAGAGTTAATTAGAAAAAGAATCGTTGATGGAGAATTAACTTTTGCTGAAGCAGCACTTGAATTTTCAGACCATAAAGAAACTAAATATGATGGTGGGCGATTAATTAATCCTGAGAACCAGGACTATAGTTTTGAGTTAACTAAAATGGATCCGACTCTTTATGCACAAGTAGCAACACTATCTGAAGGTGGAGTATCTGTGGTAACAGAAGATCAGGACAGACAGCAAAAGCAATCATATAAAATTTATATGGTTACAGACAGATTAGATGAACATGTTGCCGATTACAGTAAAGATTACTTAAAGATTAAAGATTTAGCATTAAAAGAAAAGCAAATAAAAGCAATAGAAAAGTGGCAAAATGAAAAGATAAAAGACACTTATGTTAAAATAGTGGAAACTTATAAAGAATGCGACTTTTCTGGTAATTGGTTAAAAAAATAATATGTCAGACGTAGCGGCAATTGAAAAATTAGGTGCCAAGCACAAAGCACTTAAAGAAGAAATCTCTAAAGTTATAATTGGTCAGGAAGAAGTAGTAAATCAAATATTACTATCGATTTTCTCTGGAGGACACTCTTTACTGATAGGAGTTCCCGGACTTGCCAAAACTTTAATGGTCAATACAATTGCTCAAGCCTTAGGACTCAATTTCAAACGAATTCAATTCACTCCAGATTTAATGCCTTCTGATATTTTAGGGAGTGAAATATTAGATAATAACAGGGAGTTTAAATTCATTAAGGGACCTATTTTCTCTAATATCATCTTAGCTGATGAGATCAATAGAACACCTCCTAAAACCCAGGCTGCCTTGTTGGAAGCCATGCAGGAAAGAGCAGTGACCGTAGCAGGAAATCATTATAAATTAGATTTGCCTTATTTTGTATTAGCAACACAAAACCCAATAGAGCAAGAAGGAACCTATCCGTTGCCAGAAGCACAATTGGATAGATTTATGTTTGCGATCAATTTGACTTATCCAAGTTTTCAGGAAGAAGTAGCGGTAGTGAAAAGCACAACTTCGGGTCAGACTATGACGATTAATTCCTTATTTACAGCTCAGGAAATCATAGATTTTCAGGATTTGGTCCGCAGAGTGCCAGTAACAGATAATGTAGTGGAATATGCTGTCAGTTTGGTTGGGAAAACACGGCCAAAAGAAGCGACAGCTACAGAGTTGGTTAAAAATTATATCGATTGGGGAGCTGGACCAAGAGCTTCACAAAACTTAATTTTAGCCGCTAAAGCACATGCTGCAATTAATGGTAAGTTTTCTCCTGATATAGAAAATGTAAAAGCCGTCGCAGTTGGAATTCTAAGACATAGAATGATCAAAAATTACAAAGCAGAGGCAGAAGGAATAACTATTGAAGCAATTATCGAAGGGTTACTTTAATTTTATTCGGCTAATAACACTTCAATATCTTCTTTTAGTGAAGCCACATCTATAGGTTTTAGGATATCGTAAAAACCCCTAATCCTTTTTTTCTTATCAATTAAAGCTAAATAGCTTGAGTGATAAAAATCGGTACCATTTTCATTAGGCTCAAAATTAGTCATTAGTTGTTTTGATAAGTCTTTTAAGCGTAAACTATCACCTCTTAGAAATTGCCATTTTTCAGGAGTTACACCTGTGTTTTTAGAGTATATTTTTAGTGCGTTAACGGTATCTCTTTTGGGGTCTATAGTAATGGAAACTTGCATGAAATCTTTTTCTTCTGAAAAGTAATCAGCCAGTTCCATTTGTCTCATTCTCATTGGCGGACAAATAGAAGGGCAGTTAGTAAAGAAAAAATTAGCAGTACTAACCTTATGGTCTAATATGTTGGAATCTACACCTTTATTCTCCTGATTAATAAAATCCTGATAATCTATCGTGTAATGCTCCTTAACGCCCTTATCATTTATATAAAAACTTAATACTGGAATCTTTTTATATTCACTGGCACAGGAAGTAAGAAGTAGCCCTAATATGAGTGCGATACCAATTCTCATAGATTATTTGCTTTGGCATAGGTCTTTATTTTATCGTGCATGTCTTTATCATAAAAATATAAAAACATAGAGGCCATCATATCTTGTTGATCTTCGGAAGGATTGTTGGTATGAATGATCAGTTCATATTCATGGTCTTCGTATAGCATTAAACCCTCAGTGTTTTTATAAACAGGGGTGTTCTTTAAACCGATTTTATCAGTGAAATTTTCTACATCACATTCGTAAAGAATTTTATCGGTTGTTTTATCATATAACTGAAACTTCTCAGAGAAAGGGTGTAAATGAGGAACAATCATATGAACAGAAGCGCTGTCTTTAATTCTTAACTGATCATTAATGTTACCTCTATACGTTCGTTTACCTTTAGGGATGATCCAAAAACTTGATAACAACTGATTTGTCATTGGATCTGTTTCACTATGAATTTCAGGATCTACAGGAATACAGAAGGCGTCAGGTAAATCATTTGGGTTTTTTCGGATATCACCTTCCACAGGAATTCTAACATAAGCAGAAACAGGGAGCAGCGGTTTCATTTCCTTGCTGTGTTTTTTATGCTCTAATTCATAGCGATGTTTTAATTTGAAAACTGTATCCTTTATATTATGATTTAAAACCTGAGTTTGCAATAAGATTTTTTCATTAGAAAAAAGTGGAAAACCAAAGCCCTCTGGAAAATCATAATCGATAATACCATTGCTTACAGTAGATAACCTCGGATATCCTTTATGGATTTTATCATTAAGCCCCCATTTGCCATAGTGTTCGATATAAACAAAGTCTAAGTTAGAATGACAGATAAAGTCTGATGAAACCGTGTTATTATCAAGGTCTAAAGCTTCTGTTTTAAATGAGGTCAACCAGATTAGATCTTCGTTTTGATCATTAATAGTGAAGTAATCCAGGGCAGCAGGGCCTTCCATAGATTTATACTTTCGATCGATCAGTAGAGTAGGAGATAGGAAAACCGTTTTGTCTTTCTCACTTATTTGTTTCCATTCAGGATCCATTAATCTCAAGCTATGCAGAATACGGTTTTTATAATAAGCCTGATGTCTATTATCTAAAGTATTATAATAAACTAGGAAAGCAGCTATTAGAGCCAAACCAATCATCAACATTATCTTCAAAATCCTTTTAATCATAGAAACTAACTCAAATTCAACTTTTACTAGTATTTTAGCACTTTCTCTTAGTGAGTAAAATTACTAAAATAAAATCTCAATTGCGAATAGATACTAGAAATAGAATATTTGGTTTAGATGTCATCAGATTTGTAGCCATTTCAGCAGTAATATTTGCTCATATAGGTCCCTTTATTAAAAATCATTTTTGGAACTTATATGAAATGCTCAATCGCATAGGGTTTTTAGGTGTGGAAATTTTCTTTGTATTGAGTGGTTTTTTAATTGGAAACCTATTATACAAAAGATTTGTTATAGAAAAACCAACAAAGAAAAGCATACTGCATTTTTGGGTAAGACGCTGGTTTAGGACTTTACCTAATTATTATTTAGTGCTGTTAATCAACATCGTAGTATTAGCGATTGTAAAATACCAATTACCAAATTTTGAACCAGCCCGAGATATCTGGAAGTATTTCTTTTTTGCACATAATTTGCATTCAGAGCAGATTGTATTCTTTCCTGAATCATGGAGTTTATCGATAGAAGAATATGCTTATTTGATTGGTCCTATAATGCTTTATGGTGCCGCCTTTTTCTTTAAGAACAACAGAAAAATTGCGTTTATTTTAGCCACCT
>JABSPN010000012.1:0-15073 GCA_013214425.1 Flavobacteriaceae bacterium
TAATGACTGCCTTTTTGAGTCTAAACATTTTCTCATAGTCGATGATGTAATCACTACTGGTGCGACTATTGAAAGTTGTGCCAATGAGTTATTAAAATTACCTGAAACTAAAATCAGTATTGCTACTATAGCTGTAACTATTTAGTTTAACGATTTTTTATAATCGCTTTTTTTAGTTCTACTGAAAATAATTGTTTCTTTGCCTTAATTATGAAAAGATTTTCATTAAAGCCCATACTGTTTTTCTTTATCCTACTCATTGTGTTTAGTTGTGCTAAAAGAGGTAGAATTGGAGGTGGTGAAAAAGACACTACTCCTCCAGTAATTGTTAGATCCATCCCAGAAAATTATTCGGTGAATTTTGACAATAAAGAAATCAAAATTTATTTTGATGAGTATGTGAAATTGAAGGATATTCAGAAACAATTAATTATCTCGCCTCCACTAAAATACGACCCAATCATAACCCCCTTAGGGACTCCAAGTAAATATATTACGATAAAAATACAAGACACCTTACCTGAAAACACCACCTTTACGGTAAATTTCGGACAAAGTATCGTTGATAATAATGAAGAAAACCCTTATCCTTTTTTTAAATATGTCTTTTCTACCGGTGATTTCATTGATTCACTTAATGTTAAAGGAACTATTAATGATGCCGTTAAATTAAAACCAGAACAGTTTGTTTCAGTAATGCTATATAAGATAGATAGTACTTTTTCAGACTCTATTATCTATAAAGAAAAGCCAACTTACATTACCAATACACTTGATAGCATTAATATTTTTCAAATAGAAAACTTAAAAGCTGGAAAGTATTTACTAATGGCACTCAAAGAAGAAACTACTAATTATATCTATAATCCCAAAACAGACAAAATTGGATTCTTAAAAGAATACATTACAGTTCCTACAGATTCTATATACAATATCGTGCTTTTTAATGAAGAATTACCTGTAAAGGCAGGAAAACCTAAATTTAAATCGCTAAATAAACTTGCTTTTGGTTATGAAGGTGATCATAAAAAAATGAAGATTAATCTTCTTTCTGATACGCCTTCACATTATAAAAGTCTTATTACAAAACAAAAGGATCTCGATTCATTAAACTACTGGTTTAAACCAACCTTTGAACAAGATTCCTTGATCTTTGAAGTTACCGACAACTTGAAGTATCGAGATACTTTTACGGTAAAATTGAGAAAAAAACTAAACGATTCCCTCTCTTTTAATGGATCCAGAGGTGATCTGCGTTTTTATGATCATTTTAAAATATCTGCTAATAATCCGATTGTTTCTTATAACAAAGATTTAATCAAAATTTTGGATAAAGATTCTTCCGAAGTAACCTATAACGATACTTTTGATGAACTAAGCAATACCTTAGAACTTTCCTTTGAAGTCAAAGAGCAGGAAAAGTACAAGGTCACTTTTTTACCTGAAGCGATGACCGATTTTTTCGAGAACAAAAACGACACCTTAGCGTATAATTTAACCACCCGAACTTATGCCGATTACGGAAATGTTAGAGTACGTTTAAAAAATGCTCCTGATATTCCATTAATTGTTCAACTAACAGATGAAAAAGGGAAGGTGTTTTATGAGCTTCCTGGAAAGGCTAATGAACTGTTCGACTTCAGGTACATTAATCCCAGCAAATATTACTTAAGGGTATTATTTGACGAGAATGGGAATGGGAAATATGATACTGGTGATTTCTTGAAAAAGATTCAACCTGAACGTATCAGTTATAATTCCGGACAATTTGATGTTAGACCAAATTGGGACTCAGAACAGAAATTTATTCTTAAGGATTGATCTGAAAATAATCTCTATCGTTCAAGAAATTAAACGTACTCCTTACTTTATTTTGATAATTTTTATCTAAAACACTGTTTGAATTTTTTCAACATTTAAAGGAATTTCAGCTAGTTCTTCTCCTAAAGAATCGAATGCTTTAGAGCTACCAATATATTCGTTTCCGTTTGGATCTATCCCCACTCGATTTACTCCTATAGTATAAGTCATATTTTCTATTGCTCTAGCTTGAAGTAAGGTATCCCAGGCTTTAATTCTGGGTTTAGGCCAATTCGCAACATAAATTAACAGGTCGTAATCTGCCTGATATCGGGCCCAGGCAGGAAAACGTAAATCGTAACAGATCATTGGACAAATACACCATCCTTTGTACTCAATAATGACACGTTCCATACCCTGATTGTATTCATGATGCTCTCCAGCCAATGTAAATAAATGTCGTTTGTCGTAAGTCGAAAGGCTTCCGTTTGGGGCTACAAATAAAAACCGATTGTAATACTTATCTTCCTCTTTGATGATCACACTACCGCAGATCGCTATTTCTTTTTCTTTGGCTAAATCGATCAACCAATTTACTGTGTCTCCATTCATTTCTTCAGCCAAATTAGTCGGCATCATGGAAAAACCTGTTGTAAACATTTCAGGTAAGACAACAAGGTCTGTATCTTCTATCTCCTGAATAAACCTTGTTAATACTATTCTATTCTGAACTGCATTTTCCCAAGCCAGATTAACTTGTGCTAGTGTTACTTTTAATGGTTGCATTTTTCCTGTCTCAAATTATATATTACAAATAATTTCTGAAGCTCTTTTTAAGGTTTCGTCTGTTTTAGCGAAACAAAACCTCAATACTTTATTGTCTAGTCCGTTCTCATTAAAAACTGAAAGCGGTATAGATGCAATTTTATTTTCTATAGTTAATCTTTTAGCAAAAGTCACATCATTTTCGGTGGTGATTCCTGAATAATCCAAAACTTGAAAATAAGTCCCTTTCGACGGGATAATTTTAAACCTTGAGTCTTTTATTAAACTCAAAAACAAATCTCTTTTCTCCTGATAAAAATAACTTAGGTTCTTATAATTTGATGCGTCAGTAAGATATTCAGCTAAAGCATGTTGAACAGGCCTATTGACAGAAAACACATTGAATTGATGTACCTTTTGAAACTCTTCCATTAAATACTTCGGAGCGCAGCAATAACCCAGTTTCCATCCTGTATTATGAAATGTTTTTCCGAAGGAAGCTACAATAAAGCTATTCGATTTTAAATTTGGGAACAAACAGGCACTCTGGTGCTGCTCCTGGTCAAAAATAATGTGTTCATATACCTCATCACTCAACACAATGATATCTGTTCCTTCAATCAACTTTTCTAAAGTCTGCATGTCTTCTTTTGAAAAGACTGTACCACTAGGATTTTGAGGTGTATTAATAATAATCATTCGCGTTCGATTATTAATCAATGCTTTTACCTTCTCCCAATTAACCTCATAATCTGGGGCAACGAGTTGAACTGAAACAGTTTTCCCACCGTTTAACTCTATTGAGGGTTCATAGCTATCGTAGGCAGGTCGGAATATAATGACTTCATCATCTTTTTTAATAAAAGTGGAAATGATGGTGTAAATGGCTTGAGTGGCACCTGCAGTGATGGTAATTTCACTTTCAGGGTGATAGGTGGTTCCATAGAGCAAATCAAACTTTTTGGCAATAGCTTCTCGTAACTCAATAATCCCAGCCATTGGAGCATATTGATTCAGGTGGTTGTTCATTGATTTGGAAACTAAATCAATCAATTTTTTGTCACTTTCAAAATTTGGAAAGCCTTGAGATAAATTAATGGCATTGTGCTCATTGGCCAAGCCGCTCATTACCGAAAAAATAGAGGGTACTACATTGGGCAATTTTGAGGATATTTCTCGAATCATAATTTATTTACGTTCTTCTACTACAAATATATCGAATCCGAAGCCATGATGCAGCATGGGTTCTTGATAAACTGATTTGTCTAATGACGAATAACTAAAATCGGGTTGATATTCTTTGGGAATTATTTGTTCTGTGCCATAGTCGGGTTTAATTCTAGGATCACTTGCTATCCAACCCATTCCAATCTCATGCCCTCTTTGTAAGTGCAATACAACGATGCTGCCCTCTAAGTTTGACATTTTGCGAACTGAATTAACATATAACCAATCTAGGTTTTCACTTTGATTATAAATTCTTTTACTAAAATGAGACGTAGAGTCTTTAATCATAGAAATATAATAGTTCTTTTTGTTATAGTTTACATAGTCACTATTGGTTAAGGAGTCATATTTCACTTCAACCAAATTACAAGTTCTTTGATAATCACAAAAGCTTAAGGTTTCTGGCTTAAGAAAATTTTTAATACTCATCTTCTTTTTTGCCTTCTGAAAACTTCTATTGAATAAGGGTCTTAAGGAATCTATGTAAGTTTTACTGGCGATATAGGAGGAATCTAAAACGGTAGTTTCTTTCAGACATTGTTGTTTGTCATACACCGATAAATAGGATTTCAGTAACCAAAAAGGTTTCATTTTTGTAGAACCGCTACTCCTTATTATTCCATATTTTCTCGTCCCGTAAATCTCTTCTGTTCTCCTAAGCGACACATCAATACTAATTACCTCATCATTTTCAATTGCGATTGGGTAAAGTTTCAGTTGACTAGCCGACAAACAAATAGTCGGTTTGTCTTCTTTTAGGCCAAACACGAGACCAATAATAAATAAAACTCTAAGAATCATCGATATAGTTTTTTTAAAGGTATTAATTAATCTATAAAATTTTATGTATCTTAGAATAAAAAGAAAACCTCAAGAATACTTCTATGAAAAAGATCCCCCAGTCCTTTAGTAGAGTTGTACTTTTCGCATGTATCATCATTTTATCGTCGTGTAATAATGATGATAGGGGAAACACAATTACCAATGCCGAAAATAAACAGCCTGTTGGTAGTTCTGCTCGTGATTTTTTAAGCAATGACAATTTTACCAATTTGGATATTGAAATTGTTTTTGTTGACAATAACACGGCTCCAAACCAAAATTCAATCAATGCTTTACGAGATTTTATTGAAGAAAGAACGTTTAAAACAAATATTAATATTAATCAGAGGACAATTACTCCTCCAAGTGTAACATCTTACTCGGTTAATGACGTTATCAATTTAGAGGACACCAATAGAACAAGTTTTAATACAGATAATACCCTTTCTTTGTTTATCTTCTATGCCAATAGAGAAAGTTCAGGAGATCAAGGAGTAAATGCCATTTTAGGTACTGCTTACAGGAATACTTCTTTTGTGATGTTCAAACCCACAATAAATGCGATTGGTAGTCAGCCAAATAATCCAAGTGCTGAAATTGTTGAAACGAGTGTGATTTTACATGAAATGGCACATCTTTTTGGTCTCGTAGATAATGGGACACCCTTACAATCTGATCATGTTGATCCTAGTAGCACTTCTCATTGTAATGTTGCTGGATGTTTGATGTTGTCTAACTTAGAATTTGGCGATGGTATGACGGATATGCAAGGAGTACCTGAATTAGACCCCTTATGTGTTGCAGATTTACAAGCTAATGGTGGTAGATGACTCAAAAAAACCTTGAAAAGTGATTCTTTAGTCATTTTGAGCGCAGTCGAAAAATCTAAATTATAGAAGTGAAAATCAAATTATCGATTTTGTTGAAATTCTTCATTTTATTCAGAATGACACTTTTCAAAAAATCTTTATATTCTTTATAACTATAATAATAAAAGCCCTGATTTCTCAGAGCTTTTATTTTATAAGTAACTTGTGTTTATTGTTTTATAAACTTGTGTTTTGCCAATTTATTTCCTTGCTGAAGCATTAAAATATAAGTGCCTGTTGCCAAGTTTTTTACATTAATCTGATTGTTTTCCACAGTAAAGTTGAATAATCTTTTTCCGAGGATGTCGTGAATTACAACACTCGTTTCTTCTAGATTTAAATTAGCAATATTGATATAGTCATGAGTCGGATTAGGATATAAAATAGTGTCGTCTAAAGTATAATCATCTATACTTAATGTACTTCCTTCAATAACATCCATTTTAGTATTGATCGTTGGATTGTTGATTACATCTACAATTCCTGAAGGCCAGGTAATCCTTAATTCGCTAATCGATGTATCAGATCCAAGACCAAAATGAGTAATAATACTACCCATATGTCCAAATCCATCACCAGATTTCACATCTCTTATCTGACTTCCTAGAGCACTAGTTATTTGTACTCTGGCTCCAATACCGTTTCTGTTGCTTCCCATAGGGTCAGCAACAGCTCCAATTGTATTGATCCTAATCCAATTATTGCCATTACCATTATTACGTCTCCAGCTATTCCCTGTAAAGACATCTAAGAATCCATCATCATTTAAGTCACCAACTGCTCCAACAGAAAATCCTACATCATATTCGGTAAATGTCATGTCCTGATTGTTATGTAAAATGGTATTACCAGCAGTAAAAATATCTAAATATCCGTCATTATCGAAGTCATGAGTCATGTGTTCAATCCCAGTTCCAGTGAACATATCTACACCTGAACCCGCTGTAATATCAGTAAAGGTTCCATCCCCATTATTCCTCATTAATTTGTGAGAACCATCAACAAATGAACTAGCTCCTACATATACATCCATCCATCCATTGTTATCGTAATCTCCCCAAGCAGAAGACCATGTTTGAATTGGATCATACAATCCTGAAGCTACACTTACATCTGTATAAGTCCCGTTGCCATTATTTCTAAACAATTCGTTATATCTCGCAGAAGCTGCCGCTCCTCCTCCATTACATTTAGCGATAAACATATCGCTATCCCCATCATTATCATAATCTATCCATACCGAAGCATAATTTCCTCCAGTTGGTGCATCACCAAGACCTCCTTGTCCGTGAACTAAGTTCCCTGCTCCGTCATTTATATAATATTGATTTGGACCTACATCATGACATACAAATGCATCTAGGTTTCCATCTTTGTCGATATCAGCAAAATTTGTTCTTTGAGAGAACACATATTCAGGCCCTGATATTCCAGTAAAAGAAGTTCCGTCACTACTTGCTCTGGCAAAAGAAACTCCAGAACCGGCACCAAACATAAGATCAGTATAACCATTATCATCATAATCGCCTGCTGCGATACTCCAGGAAGGTCTAAAAGTAGCCGCTGGTGAGATCGTTCTTGTACGTTCTATAAAACCACCCCCTGGTTGTTGCTCATAGATATAAACTCTACTTCCAGGATTATTAATCGTGACCATGTCGTCCAGACAATCACCATTCATGTCTACTACACAATTTTTATAAGATCCACTGGTTGTTATAGGCTCATTTGTAAAGACAAAAGGAGGGCTAGAAAGTGGTGCTTCTGAAAGTTGGAAATCAAGTCCATCTGCTTCCCATCTATTGTCAAAAGCAATATAATAAGTGTTCCCGTTATAAGCGTTAAAGCTACCTTCAGATAAGAATCCACCTCCACTATCATCATCACCACCTTCACAAACTAAGGCACCACAATTTCCTGAATATACATGGAATCGGGTATCTTGTCCAGCGTTAGCAGGTAAGTCGGAAGTTACTGTAACAGTATAATCAGCTGTGGCCGTGTAAACGTACCATTCAGCTAAAGTTGCTACTCCATTACCTACACAATCTGGAGCAACATCTGTTCCGTTAATAACAGGAATAGTATAGGTTGGTCCAGCTGTTACTGGAGCGGCTGTATTACATGTGTTTTGAGAAAACACTGTAAGACTAATGAAACTCATCATTAGTATTAAGGTAATTTTATTCATAATGTTGTGTTTAATATTAATTGCATACTTGAGGTAATTGATCTATCCAATCACTGATGAGTTGAATACCCTCATCATGTAAAATAGTACGACCAATTAAAGGCATTTGAATTGATTCGTCAAGAGACATAAGCCTTGCCGCCATTACTGAACGTTCTGATCTACCAGGAGACACGATGTGTGTATAGGATGCTCCTATATCTTCATCTGGAATAGCACAAATTCCAGCATTATCATCATCTGTAGAGTCCGTAAATGCTAAACGAATGGCTCTATAAGAACAATGTCCATTTTCGGTGTGGCAATGTGCACAATTTATATCTAAATAAGAGCGGGCTCTCATATCTATAGGTTGGGAGTCATCTGCCCAATTTAAGACAGTATTAATTCCGCTTGTATCAAACTCTTCTAGATATCCAAAATCAACCAATTTATCAAGTTGATTCATTGCTCCATCACTAAAATTATAGGACTTGTTTAAATTCTGAGGTTTTGTACCAATAGAAATGGCTATATTACTATTCTTATGGCAAGTTAAACATTCGGCTTCTGATGGAATTCTATAATTGGTGTTTAGTGTCTGTCCGCCTTCATTCCACTCTAAAGCAACAAAGCTTCCATTATTATCTAAAATAGCTTCTGTCTGTTCATCATTCCAAACATAATTAGCAAATTCCCAACCTGTATTTTTTCTAATCATTAAACGCGTTTCAATGATTTTCGTAGTATTTCCGGGTTGGACATTATTATAGTAAAATGTTTTTATTAAAACTGTTCCTAAAGGAAAGTTTAAAACATCTCTATCTGAAACATACGTCGCTTTTACATCATTAGGCATCCAAACAAAACGCTTCTTTTTAGCATAATCAGTAAAGAGTTGAGAAATTGGCTCATAGGGAATCACACCATAAACTGGTGTTTGATCACTCATTCCATCTTCAAAAAAATTGTATTCAGATAAGTTTTGGTAAGGAACATTTTCAATATCAAAGTTTACTGGTGAAACTGGAACATAAGTTCCATCATCATCACTAGATTTACAAGAAATAAAACAGATACATATCATTGACAATATGCAGATTAGGGAGAAGTTATTGATCATAAAGTGGGTTTATTTCCCAACAATATATAAATTTTTTAAGAAAAACTTAACATATGTTTAATAAAACCTAACAATTATCCCCATTTTCTCTTTGAATTGCAACAATTATTGCACTTTTGACAATAAAAAACCCTCTGCATTGACTAATAGAGGGTTATGTAGTTATGGTTAATTTCTTATCCTTTCAAACTTGCTTTTAAGAATTCTGAATTCATTCTAGCGATGTTTTCTAGTGAAATTCCTTTTGGACATTCTACTTCACATGCTCCGGTATTGGTACAGTTACCAAAACCTTCTTCGTCCATTTGCTTGACCATGTTTAAAACTCTATCGACAGCTTCAACTTCACCTTGAGGTAATAATGCATACTGAGATACTTTAGCCGATACAAATAACATGGCTGAGGAATTTTTGCAACTAGCTACACAAGCTCCACAACCAATACATGTTGCAGCGTCAAAAGCTTTATCGGCACTGTCTTTATTAATTGGAATAGCATTAGCATCTTGAGTATTTCCTGAGGTATTAACAGAAATAAATCCGCCAGCAAGTTGTATCCTGTCAAACGAAGAACGATCTACAACCAAATCTTTAATCACCGGGAAGGCTTTAGCTCTAAATGGCTCTATATAAATCGTGTCCCCATCTTTAAACTTTCTCATGTGTAACTGACAAGTGGTTACGCCTCTATCTGGTCCATGAGCTTCCCCATTAATGTATAATGAACACATTCCGCAGATACCTTCTCTACAGTCATGATCAAAAGCTACGGGTTCATCTCCACCAGTTATTAATTGTTCGTTTAAAACATCTAGCATTTCAAGGAAAGACATATCTGGAGACACATCATTAATGTTATAATCTACCATCTTACCTTTATCGTTAGCATTCTTCTGACGCCATATTTTTAATTTAAGATTCATAGCTTTCCTTATTTATAACTTCTTTGCTTTAATTCTATATCGTTAAATTCTAAGTCTTCCTTATGTAAAACCGCATCACTCGGTTCTCCTTTGTATTCCCATGCCGCTACATAAGTAAAGTTATCATCATCACGTTTGGCTTCACCTTTTTGCGGTCCGTCTAATTCAACAGATTCTTCTCTAAAGTGACCACCACATGATTCTGTTCTGTGTAAAGCGTCCTTAGCAAAAAGTTCTCCTAATTCTAAGAAATCAGCTACACGTCCAGCTTTAGCTAACTCTTCGTTGAATTCATTCGCCCCACCTGGTACTTTTACTTCTTTCCAGAACTCTTCTCTAATCTTTTTAATCTCTGCCATTGCACTTTTCAGACCTTGTTCATTACGAGACATTCCTACTTGATTCCACATGATTTTCCCTAAACGCTTGTGGAAGTAGTCAACAGATTTATTTCCATTGTTATTCACAAAGAACTCGATTCTTTCTTTAACACTTTTTTCTGCTTCTTCAAATTCAGCTGTTTGGGTAGAAATTGGTCCTGTACGAATATCATTGGCTAAATAATCACCAATGGTATATGGTAATACAAAATATCCATCAGCTAAACCTTGCATTAAAGCAGAAGCTCCTAATCTATTCGCTCCATGATCTGAGAAGTTGGCTTCTCCAATAGCATATAATCCAGGAACAGAAGTCATTAAATTGTAATCTACCCAGACACCCCCCATAGTATAGTGAACAGCAGGATAAATCATCATTGGTGTTTCATACGGATTCTGATCTACGATCTTTTCATACATCTGGAATAGGTTTCCGTATTTATTTTTAACTACTTCTTGACCAAGCTTTTTAACCAAAGCAGCATCATTGGTATTCAACCCTTTAATTGTGGCTTGTTCTTTTCCGTAGCGTTGAATGGCAGAAGCGAAATCCAAATACACCGCTTCTCCTGTTGTATTAACTCCAAAACCAGCATCACAACGTTCTTTTGCAGCTCTGGAAGCAACGTCTCTTGGAACTAAGTTACCAAAAGCAGGATATCTTCTTTCTAAGTAGTAATCTCTATCTTCTTCAGCAATTTCAGTTGGCTTTAATTGACCAGCTCTTATTGCTTCTACATCTTCTATTTTCTTCGGAACCCAAATACGTCCATCATTACGTAATGATTCTGACATTAGAGTCAATTTAGACTGATGGTCTCCTGAAACCGGGATACATGTTGGGTGAATTTGCGTATAACATGGATTCGCAAAATAAGCTCCTCTCTTATGCATTTTCCAGGCTGCTGAGGTATTGGAACCCATTGCGTTTGTCGATAAGAAGAAAACGTTTCCGTAACCTCCAGACCCAACAACCACAGCGTGAGCTGAATGACGTTCGATTTCACCCGTTACTAAGTTTCTGGTAATAATTCCTCGGGCTTTTCCATCAATAATAACCACATCCATCATTTCATGACGATTGTACATTTTGATCTTACCACGTCCAATCTGACGGTTCATTGCTGAATAGGCTCCTAATAATAACTGCTGACCAGTTTGTCCTTTTGCATAAAATGTTCTCGATACTAAAACCCCTCCAAATGAACGGTTATCTAGTAATCCACCATAATCTCTTGCAAATGGAACACCTTGAGCCACACATTGGTCAATAATATTTGTTGAAACCTCAGCTAATCGATATACATTGGCTTCACGAGAACGGTAATCGCCACCTTTTACTGTATCGTAGAATAGTCTGTAGGTAGAATCACCATCTCCTTGATAGTTTTTTGCTGCATTAATTCCTCCCTGAGCTGCAATAGAGTGTGCTCTTCGGGGTGAATCCTGGAAACAAAATGCTTTTACATTGTATCCTAATTCTGCAAGTGTTGCAGCTGCAGAGCCTCCAGCTAAACCTGTTCCTACAACAATAACATCGATTAGACGTTTGTTAGCAGGATTAACCAGGTTAATTTTATTTTTATGATTTGTCCATTTATCTTTTAATGGACCTTTTGGTATTTTAGAATCTAAAGTTGCCATATAGTTAAATGGGGATTTTAATGATTGTGATTCAAATGGTGGTACAATGCAATAATGATAAATCCTAATGGGATTAAAGTCGCATAAAGCTTACCAAATGTTTTTAATCCTTTCGTGTATTTATTATTCATACCAGATGATTGGAAGGCAGAACCAAATCCGTGCAATAAATGCATTGCTAATAATATAAAAGCAATAACATAAGCACTTACTCTGGCAGGACTTAAAAATTTCTCTTGAAGTTCATGATAATATCTGAATTCACCATCGTGCATTCCAGACCAATCGCCTTGTATGAATTTTGTGTTCAATTCAGGAAACCAAAAATCGATAAAGTGAAGAACGATAAAAGCCAAAATAACTAGCCCACTCCAAATCATGTTTCTACTCATCCATGAAGAGTTGGCAGCTCCATTATTTTTTGAATATTTTACATTTCTCGACCCTGTGTTTTTTATCTCTAAAACAAATCCCATGACAAAGTGGAAGACCACACCAAATATTAATACTGGCTGAAGCGCATACTGCACTAATGGATTGGTTCCCATAAAGTGAGATAATTCATTAAATACATCTTTACTAAATACTGATGTGATATTAATTGCAAAATGTTGTAAGAGGAAAAACATCAGGAAAAAAGCCGAAAGTGCCATGGCAAATTTCCTTCCAATAGAAGATTTTAATAATCCGCTCATTTTAAATTTGAGTTAAATTTTCTGAAAAACAAAAGTAATTCATATATAGATTATAGACAATTTTTTAAAGAAATTCATATTTATTTAGAATCTGTTGAAATAAACCTTTTTATGTAAGATAATCAGGTGTTTATAGACTAAATTAAGGTCTTTAATACTTAGTATTAATCATATTTTTTCAAGTTTAATTATTTTTATGACTGCTTATCTCTCAAATATGTATACAGAAAACATCACCTTCGTAAATAAACAAGACTTAAAATTATCTGCTAAACTGGATTTACCTCTCGATAAGGAACCAAAAGCCTATGCGCTTTTCGCACACTTTTTTACTGGAAATAAAAATTTTGGCGTAGTAAGAGCAATCTCTAATGCCCTAACCTCTAATGGCATCGCTGTTTTTAGATTTGACTTCACTGGTTTAGGCCGAAGTGAAGGAAAATTTGAAGACAGTAATTTCACCACAAACATTCAGGATTTAATTAGCGCTGCAGAATATTTAACTGAACATTATGAATGTCCGAAAATTGTTGTTGGACACTCCTTAGGCGGAGCTGCAGCCGTTTTTGCAGCTAAAGAAATAGATGCTGTTGAAGCAGTCATCACTATTGGTGCCCCTTCCAATCCTTCACACGTAGAACATTTATTTGAAAAACATATTAGTACTATTGAAACTGAGGGTCAAGCTTCTTTTTATATAGGCGGACAATGCATGACCATCAAAAAACAGTTCTTAGATGATATTGAATCTAAAAACATGACTGAAGTGTTGAGAAATCTCAGAAAGCCTATTCTTGTATTTCATTCTCCACAAGATTTAATTGTTGAAATTGAAAATGCGGCTAAAATTTATGGAGACGCCAGACATCCAAAGAGTTTTGTTTCTATTGATGGAGCAGATCATTTACTCACCAAAAAAGAAGATGCCTTGTATGTAGGGAATGTGATTTACTCCTGGGTAAGTCGTTATGTGAATCTTGATGAAAATAATGATGAATTGGCAACAGATAGTCAAGTTGCAGTTCGAATAGACAAAGAAAAATACACCACAGAAGTTCGAGCCCGAAATCATGCTATTTTAGCAGATGAGCCTAAAACCTATGGGGGGAAAGATTTAGGAATGTCTCCTTATGAGCTACTATTATCTAGCCTTGGAACCTGTACTGCTATGACTTTGAGAATGTATGCCGACAGAAAAGATTGGGATTTACAAGAAGTTACTGTACATTTATCACATGATAAGATACATGCAGCAGATTGTGCTGCATGTAACAATTCGGCTAAAAATATGGACGTATTGTCTAGAGAAATTGAAATTAAAGGGAATCTAGACGACAAACAAAGAGTTCGTTTAATGGAAATTGCAGATAAATGTCCCGTACATAGAACCTTAGAAAACAAAATAGAAGTTACGACTTCTTTGAGAAACTAATTATGAAAATATATCTCTTGTCGGTTAGTGGAAAGTTATATTCTACGCAACGTATTTTTAATGAAGCGTCGAGAAGAGGTCATTATATTAGAATAGTTGATCATATGAAGTGTTCCTTGTTCTTCGAGAAAGGAGCACCTAAAATCTATTTTAACCAAGAAAATATTGCCGATTTTGTTGATGCAATCATTCCCAGAATTGGAGCTTCTTTTACAGAACATGGGGTTTCTATTGTCAATCAGTTTGAAAAAAATGGTGTGTTTAATAGTGCCAGTGCTTTGGGAATTATCAGGTCGAGAAACAAATTATTAACGTTACAGCATTTAGCAAAACACAATATTCCTTTTCCTAAAACTATTTATTCAAAAAATAAAGCCACTCTTAAAAATCAACTTGATCTTTTATCAGGAGAGAAGTGTATAATTAAATTTTTAGAGGGTACTCATGGGTTAGGAGTGATGTTAGCTGAAAGTAAAAAATCGGCTATTTCAATTATCGAAACCATGCATAGTTTACAGCGTCCTGTTTTAATTCAGGAGTTTGTTGAAGAGGCAAAAGGTGAAGACCTCAGAGCTTATGTTGTTGGGAATAAAGTAGTGGCATCTATGAAACGAAGTAGTAATGGAACAGATTTCAGGAGTAATGTGCATCGAGGCGGATCTGCAACACCAATAAAACTTACTGATGAAGAAAAAGAAATTGCTATAAAATGTGCTCAATCTTTAGGGCTTCATGTTGCCGGTATTGATTTGATTCGATCTAACAACGGACCTTTAGTGATTGAAGCCAATTCTTCGGCTGGACTTGAAGGTATTGAGGGTGCTACAAAAGTCAATATCGCAGGTGAAATCATAAAATACTTAGAAAGAAACGTAGATGAAGTATCAAAGCGATAATTCGAAATTAATATACAATACTGAAATAAAATCAGGAGAGAACAAACTCATCCATATTCCTGTAGATAAATTATCTACGGGTACTTTAATCAAAATACCTGTTTACATCTTTAACGGAGAACTTCCAGGGCCTACTATACTTGTTCAAGGAGGTCTACATGGTGATGAAATTAATGGTGTAGAGATTTGTAAGCGTATGCTTATTAACAAGTATTTTGAAGAAATAAAAAGAGGTTGTGTGATTGTAGTTCCGCTATTGAATATTTTTGGCTTCATTCATTTTTCAAGAGAAGTTACCGACGGAAAAGATGTCAATAGAAGTTTCCC
>JABSPN010000012.1:15083-20051 GCA_013214425.1 Flavobacteriaceae bacterium
ATCTGGATCTCTAGCCAGTCGAATTGCTCATAAACACCTCAACGAAATTGTCACACATATAGATTTTGGAATTGATTTGCACACTGGTGGTGGAATGAGAAGTAATCACCCCCAAATTCGCTATTCTGAAGAAATTCCTGAAAGCAAAGAACTGGCAAAAATTTTTAATGCCCCGTACTATTTTGCTTCCAAAAAGATTCCGAAATAATTCAGAAAAGCATGTTACTCACTTGGGGAACGAATTATTGATTATGAAGCTGGCGAAAGTATGCGTTTTGATGAATTTGCTATAAATGAAGGCATTGAAGGCACTTTACGTGTTTTAAAACATTACGATATGATTCCTAATTTTCATATTAAAACATCGGGTAATGGTGAATCGGTGCATTTGTCTAGCAGAAAATGGGTAAGGGCTCGATCTGGTGGTGTATTTTGCCCTTGTTTATTAAATGGAAGATCTTTTAAGAAAGATCAGATTCTAGGACATATTTCTGATGCTTTTGGTAACAATCGAAAAGCGATTAAAGCTCCTTTCGATGGTTATATTATCTGTATCAACAACAAACCTATTGTGAGTAAAGGGGATGCTTTGTTTCATATTGGAAAATAATAATATGTGGAACGTAAGAGTTTACTAAATCAAGATGTTTTTGACTCATGTCTAGAACGAATCAATAACTTTACTCCCGAAAGTAAAGCGCTTTGGAGCAAATTAAATGCTGGACAAATGTTGGCTCATTGTACTGAAGTTTAGGTCCTAGCCAACGGGAAAGCAATGCTTGGACAAGCTCTTTTAATTGCAAGGTTCTTAAAAGAGATGATTAAAAAAATAGTCATGTCTAAAAAACCCCTGCAAAAAAGTTTGGATACACATCTACAATTTATTCAGACTGAGGCAGAAAGTTTGGAATGCTTAACGATAAATTTGGTGCATTGGATAGTAAGTTCTTCGAATTAATTACGACAAAATAATCATAACACTTAACTTACTTAGTTTTTTCAATCCTTAAGTCAGTCTTCGGACTGGCTTTTTTTTAACACAGCTTTTTGAAATACTGTGATAGGATAGGAAATTACCTCAGGAATATCGTCACTGGTTCCTCCTGATTTTTCTTCTTTCTTTCTGCTTGAAAAAGTAATTTCAAACTCCATTTTGTCATCGTAAAAACGTTCGGTAGTTGTTATGATATTCCCCTGAACTTCAAACATAGAGAATAGTGTATTACCAAACCATTGAGCGTTCAGGAAAATCCCATTGTTTTCATCCACTACATATTCTCCTTTTTCTTTATCTTTTTCGATCAGGTTATACTTGCGCTCTTGAAGATTGCCGTTTGCGATATAAACAATCGTATACTCGTATTTCCCTGCCTCCTGATTAGCCACTAAATGGAATTCCATTTCAATAGTTTGGATTCCATTTTGATTGACTATTTCTAAATTTCCTTTATAAATTCCGAAGTAATCTTCAGGAAAAACTTTCTTGGCGTGCTGGGCAAAACAATTGATACTGATTAAAAATAGGAACAGTAATTTTATCATAAAAATTGTATATCATTCTGAACTTGTTTCAGAATCTTGATTGACTAATATAAATATATTAAATAGATCCTGAAAAAAGTTCTGGATGACGCAAATTATCTAATTATTCAAAATGCTTGATAATCCCCCAATCCCAGGGAGTCCAAATAGCAGTTTTAATATGCGCTCTTTTCAACATAATGTTGGTCCAAGTATTACAGGTTTTTAAACAGCTATAGCTTCCATGAGCCTCATAAAATGTATCATTATCTCCATAGGTATAGCTATCAATTCTGATGTAATTACCATTTTTCTTCTGAAAAGAAGTATCAAACTGTTTTAGTAAAATATCCAATTGTTCCAGACAGATTTTCACTGAACTCCATTCTTGATAAGCCTTCTCATATTCTGTAACATGCATCGCTGTAGGGCTTTTTAAAAATACGGCTGTAACCGCAGTTTTCACTGTTAGATCACCCCATGTGGGTGTATTGAGATAAAAGCCTTTATCTCCCCAACCAAAAGCGACATATTTAGTAGTCGATTTTAGATTTAAACTTGCTTTCATCTCTGGTTTCAGCATAATGGTTGGAATCATAATATCGGTATGTACACCATTACTAGCTAAATAAATCCTAAGGTCTTTGTTTTGAAACTCCTTCGGATTGGTTGTGATATTAGATGTTATCCAAGCCGCTAATAAATATATTGCGATAAATCCAAAGAAAATAATAAGAAACCATTTCACGAATTTCCATATGTATTTAAAGATTATTTTCATGTTTATTAGTTTAGATGGGTTTCCTCTCGACTCCGCTCGAGGTAACCATTAATTTACTGTAGGAACAAGCCCTCTAAAGCCCATATCAACTACTTGTTCTCCAGCTGCAGGTTCATATTGCCCATCGGTATTTACTTCTTGCCATTCAAAACTATTATTAATTGAAAGTGACAAGGTCACTAGTACATCATCGGTTTCGTTTCCTGTTATGGTTAATGGTGTTGAAAACTGCCCTTTTACCACACAGGATCCTTGCGGAATTGGAGATGTTGCAAATAAAGGATTCGGAACTGTTGTTGCTCCTTGAGGAGCTTGTCCTTGAAAAAGTTGTCCGGCCACTTCAAAAGCCCAAAATCCTTGTAAAACATCATTGTTTACCGTAACTGTTTCGGTATTGACTAAAAAGGATGTGATGTAATTATTAAAGCCTACAAAACTGGCTAAGGTTCCATTAAACGTTTGATCAGATTGCAAGACATCTATCTTGTAATTTTGGTACGATAATGAGGTTCTCACCCACTCGTAAGTTCCTGCTGTTACCTGAGCAATAGGAATACTTAAAAACTGTTGATTTTCAGCCACCACTCTCGCCTGATCGAAATCGATTGCTGCCGATCCGCCTAATGAAGTTTCGGCGCCTTGATATACAATTTCTCCAGCCCCCAAAGCTGTTAAAGCATTTGGGGCTAACTCAATATAATGAGCGCTCATCGAATTAAATGCTGGTGTTTGAGCCGCATTACCTGCTGGTATGGTTGAAACTTGACCTAAATTATCTAATCTAGCCTGGTTTTCATCAAAAGCAAATCTTATAATAAGATTGGCTCCTGGTGGATCGTTGTGAGTTGCTTCATCATCATTACTACAAGCGGTTAGGCCAAAAACAACTGTACAAGCTAGGCTTATTTTTAAAATAAATTTCATCTCTTTTTTTATCTATTAAAACAACAATATA
This sequence comes from Flavobacteriaceae bacterium, assembly GCA_013214425.1. Lineage (GTDB taxonomy): Bacteria > Bacteroidota > Bacteroidia > Flavobacteriales > Flavobacteriaceae > DT-35. Next base: position 18,341 of record JABSPN010000012.1, read on the forward strand.
GTATTTTTATTTTACTAAACTCATTATAAATGACTGCTGAGAACTATCCTGAAATTCAAGTCTTAAAAGATTTAAAAGAACAATTCGACATTCATATTGAACTCATTAAAGACAGATTTCTTTCTTCGGAAACTAGCTATAAAGGTGTACGGGTGAAGATCAAAAACAAAAATTTCGATCTTTATGTTTATGATGAGTATGATGACCTTAAAGTCGATAATCAGTTATTGTGCTTGTCTTTGGTCTTGTTAGAGCTAGAAGTCTATGATGAGGAAGAAGATTTCCTGAATTGGTGTTTTGCTTTAGGCGTTTCGTTTAAAGATGAAAAAATTAGAGCCTATCACATGGATTTAAGAACTATTTATGCCGATATCCAAAATCTGATCGGAACTATAGAAAACCCGATTAGCGATTATGACTTCCAAATGAACGCAGGAGTGGCTCAATACTTAAGAAAATTATAATCTTTCGTTAAAAACAAGTTATACATACTTAAGGGCGTGTTAAATTCGTTTACTCTGTAAAATCAATGTACTAATTTGGCTTTGATTAAAATTTGACACACTATGCAATCGCGTACTTTTAGGAAATATTATCTCGATGTAAACCTCAGCAACCTGGTTTTTGCTTTGGTTTTAGGAAACCTTTTTGGTTTCCTTTGGGGTGTTATTGCATTTTGTACTGTTGGCGCTTTAATTGGTTATATGAGTTTTCATTTTTTAAAGAAAAACGAATATTACCTCTATTATAATCTGGGTTTTACTAAATCCAGTTTATTGAAACGAGTATTGGTTATCAACCTAATACTCGCTCTTATTCCCATTATTATTCTCATTCTCACTACTTAATTATGAATACCCTAACTATTAACAACGCATCGAAATCATTCAGAGAAAAACACGTTCTAAACAGTGTTTCTTTTACTTGTTCTACAGGTGAAATTATTGGCATTTTTGGCAGAAACGGAAGTGGAAAATCTACGCTACTTAAAATCTTATACGGCACATTAAAACCTAACGGAATTGATCTGTCTTTTAATTTGGTTCCTCTGGAACCTAAAGATGTGATTACTAATCAATTAATTGGGTTTTTACCTCAAGATGATTTCCTACCAAAGGAATTAAAGGTAAGAGATGTAATCCCCATGATGTTTGAAGAGGAAGCCAAGCAAGATAAAATATTCTATGCTCCACGAATTTCCAAAATAGAAAACACGCGTATAGGAAAATTATCGGCAGGAGAACTTCGCTATTTGGAATTACTTTTGGTGGGCAATCTAGATCATCCTTTTTTAATGTTAGATGAACCTTTTTCTATGGTTGAACCTTTGTATAAAGAGGTCATTAAGGTGTATCTTAACGACTTGAAAAAAGAGAAAGGCATTATCTTAACCGATCACTATTATGCCGACGTGCTTCATATTACTACAAAAAATCTATTGCTTAAAAACGGAGAGACGTTACCCGTTTATCATGCCAGTGATCTGGCTATACATGGTTATATTCGTAAAACACCTCACTCTATGGCAAGTTAGAGTAAGGCGTTTTTATGTATTCACTTTCTCGCTGCAAATTAGTTCGTAGCGACTACTTTGTTTAAATATTTATTTTCATTGGCAGCAATTTGTTTTTGCGCTACCGAAATTTGATTGATTAAATGAGGAATCGCAACATAGTCTAAGTACAAAGCATCTAAAGCTTTCTTATCTATT
>JABSPN010000120.1 GCA_013214425.1 Flavobacteriaceae bacterium
GTTGATGAAAAAGCTTTTGTTAGAGCTCGAATATTCGATATGATTCTGGGAGATTGGGACAGACATCAAGATCAATGGAGATGGAGTAAATTTAAAGATGGTGATAACTATATTTACAAACCAATCCCCAGAGACAGAGATCAGGTTTTTTCTAATTTTGATGGACCAATTATTGGGTTCCTCACCAGGACTATTCCTGCATTAAGGAAAATGCAAACCTATGATCCTAAGATCAGAAATATAAAGTGGCATAATACCAATGGTATGCCTGTTGATATTTTTCTCCTGAAATCACTTTCACTAGATGACTGGATTGCAGAGGTAGAGCATATTCAAAAAAACTTAACCGATGATGTCATTGATGAGGCTTTTAAAAAATTCCCAACTGAAGTACAAACAGATCGTTTAAACGACATAAGGGCTACTCTTATATATAGAAGAAATAATGCCAAAGCTATTGCTAGAGATTATTATAAAATCCTACAAAAATGCGTCATTCTTACTGCCACAGATAAAAAAGATGTAATCACCATAACCAGAAAAGCTAACGATGAGACTCATATTACTTTTGCCAATAAAGGAGAAGTGTACTTTGAGGCAAGCTACGACAAAAAGTACACCAATGAAATTTGGATCTATGCTTTAGATGATGAAGATGAAATCACTGTAACCGGAACTTCTGATACTTATATTGCTTTAAAAATTATTGGTGGTCAAAATAACGACAAATACACTATCGAGAACGGAACTAAAGTTCATATTTACGAATACAAATCAAAGAAGAACTCTTTAGAAAACACGTCAAAAGCCAAGGTGACATTAAGAGATGATTACAATACTAATACTTTTGATTTCTACAAACGTAAAGATATTGTCAATAAATTCATCCCACTTATAGGATCCAATCCTGATGATGGTTTTTTTGTTGGGTTTAATGAGAGTCTCACATTTAAAAATTTTAGACAAAATCCTTTTTCACACAGACATCAATTAAAGGCTTCTTACTATATTACCAATAACGGGTATGATTTAGGTTATGAAGGTGAGTTCGCCAATATTATGAATAATCTTGATATTGTTTTTGGAGCACGATATACCAGCCCAAATTTTGCTACAAACTTCTTCGGATTTGGTAATGAAACCGAAAACTTCGATGACAATTTAGATTTAGTATACAACCGTGTAAAGTTAGCTCATTTAAGTGGCGAATTAGGTTTGGTAAGATATGGAAGACAAGGAAGTGAATTCAGTATTAAAGGACTATTTGAAAGTATACGTGTAGAAAACTCCCCAGGTCGTTTTCTGGCATTATTTCCGCCAAATTCTAGTTTCTTCAATCGAAATAATTTTGCTGGAGGTGAGCTATTCTATCAATTTAAAAACTATAATTCTATCGCTTTCCCAACTAAGGGTATAAATTTTAATGTTACCGGCGGATGGAAAACAAATATTGACAATACCAACAGAAATTTCGGTTATTTAATCCCTTCATTTAGTTTCACCACTAAACTATCTCCTAACGATCGCTTCGTATTAGCGAATAAAACTCAGGCCCATGTGACCCTAGGAGATCAATCAGATCTAGAATTTTACCACTTAGCAACTATTGGTGGTAATAACGGATTGCGAGGTTTCAGACATCAACGTTTTACAGGGAAAAACTCATTATATAACAGCATGGATCTTCGTTATAATTTCAGAAAATTAAAATCTGGTTTCGCACCTATGAAAATTGGCTTCTACGGAGGTTTTGATATAGGTCGTGTATGGCTCGAAGGTGAAGATTCAAAACAATGGCATAACTCTATTGGAGGTGGTGTTTGGTTAAATGTCGCGCAATCTTTGGTGGGACAAGCTGGTGCCTTCTCTTCAAGTGATGGGGTAAGAATTGCATTTGGTCTTGGATTTGGAATCTAATGACTTTTTAATAACTAAATTAGCTCGAAATTGAACTTTTTTTAACAGAAATCGAGTAAGTTTACAAGACTTTAAACGACAACCTTTATTAGAATAAAAAACTATGAGCGATACGTATTATAACCCTAAAGATTTAAGGAAGTTTGGAAATATTACTGAATGGAGTGAAGAATTGGGAAATAAATTTTTTGAGTACTACGGAAAAGTATTTGAAGAAGGTGCGCTTTCTTCTAGAGAAAAATCTCTAATCGCATTAGCGATTTCTCATGTAGTTCACTGCCCATATTGTATAGATGCCTACACAAAAGATGGTTTACAACGTGGCATTACTAAAGAAGAAATGATGGAAGCTGTTCATGTTGGAGCTGCTATTCAAAGTGGAGCAACACTAGTTCATGGTGTTCAAATGATGAATAAACACGAAAAATTATCGATGTAAGCCTATGGCTACCAAATCCCTACTTGCAAGAAAAAACCATTTATCGAGCCCAGAAAAACAATTAGAAATATTATCTAATGGTATTTTTGAGAGTGGCGAATTACCCACTTTTGCAAAAAAAATTAGAGAGACAAATCAATTCCCACTAAGGCCAAAAAAACTGGAAATACTTCAGATTAATGTGGGCTATATGTGCAATCAGGTATGCTCCCATTGCCATGTCGATGCTGGTCCTGACAGAAAAGAAATCATGACTAAAGAGACCATGCAACAGTGTCTTGAAGTCATTAAAAAAACAGGCGCTCATACCCTAGATTTAACCGGAGGAGCTCCTGAGATGAATCCAAACTTTAGGTGGTTTGTTGAAGAAGCGTCTAAGGCTGGTGTCAAAGATTTTATTGTTCGTTCTAACTTAACCATTATACGAGCGAATAAGAAATATTATGACCTTCCTGAGTTTTTCAAAAAGCACAATGTACATGTTGTATCATCTATGCCACACTACACACGGGGAAAAACTGACAAACAACGTGGTGATGGTGTTTTTGACAAATCGATTAAAGCACTACAAGAATTGAATGCTGTTGGTTATGGAATTAAAGGAAGTGGGCTACAACTAGATTTAGTGTACAATCCTTCCGGAGCCTTTTTACCAACAAATCAGGAAGCTTTGGAAAACGACTTTAAAAAGGCGCTTAATGAAGATTTTCACATTGAATTCAACAACTTATTTGCTATCACGAACTTGCCTGTTAGTCGATTTTTAGAATATTTAATCGCCTCAGATAATTATGAAGATTATATGTATTCACTAGTTGAAGCATTTAATCCTTCAGCTGTTGCTAACGTAATGTGTACAAATACCATATCGGTGAGTTGGGATGGTTGGTTGTATGACTGTGACTTTAATCAAATGTTAGAATTAAAAGTTGCCAGTAAAGTAAAGCACATTTCAGAATACAATGAGGCTTTACTTAAAAATAGAACTATAATTATATCTCAACACTGCTATGGGTGTACAGCAGGAGCTGGAAGTAGCTGTCAGGGAACTGTTGCTTAAGTTATGAAAAAGATTCTGTTTGCATTTTTCTTACTGATCTCATCAATTGTCTTTTCTCAAAATGGCAATTTTGATGAGATGATAGATTCTGTGCTTTACAAAACTGTAAAATTCATCACAACAGATTCTTTAAAAAACAATTATTCAACATTTCAAATCCTTGACACTCGAGAAATAAAAGAATTTAACACCAGCCATTTAGACGGTGCTACTTATGTTGGTTATAATAAATTCAATTTAAAGGAAACACTTCAAAACTTAACTAAAGATCAACCCATTGTGGTGTATTGTTCTATTGGTTTCAGAAGCGAAAAAATAGCCGAAAAACTCAAGAAAAAAGGATTTAATGTTTACAACCTTTATGGTGGAATTTTTCAGTGGAAAAACTGTGGGAATGATGTTGTGACAAATTCCGGAGAAAAAACAGAACAAGTACATTGTTTTAATGAAGAATGGAGTCAATGGCTCACTAATGGGGAAAAAATATATGAGTAAGAACTTGATTCTCATTTTTACAAGAAATCCCGAATTAGGAAAATGCAAAACTCGTTTAGCAAAAACCATTGGAAACGAGAACGCACTCACGGTTTATAAGATTCTTTTAGAACACACCAGGCAAATCGTAACCGATTTGGATTGCGATAAAGCAGTTTATTATTCAGTAAAAGTACGAGAGCAAGATGATTGGAGCAATTTGGTTTTTTCTAAACATCAACAAATAGGTAACGATTTAGGGATTAGAATGAAAAACGCTTTCCAAAACTCCTTTGATTCTGGCTATTCAAAAGTCTTAATCATTGGTAGTGACTTATACGACCTAAATCCAGCTCATATTATCAAAGCATTCGAGCAATTAAACTCTCATGATCTGGTAATAGGTCCTGCAGAAGATGGCGGTTATTATTTATTAGGGATGAAAGAAGTTCATGCAACTATATTCCACAATAAAGAATGGGGAACCGAAACGGTTTGTCAACAAACTTTAGAAGACTTAAAAAATAAATCAGTATACTTACTGGAAGAATTAAATGATATTGATGTGTTTGAGGATATCAAAGATTATGATATTTTCAAACCCTATTTGAATAGATAATACGTGAAAAAAATACAACTACAAGAAACAACAGACTTTTTACAAAAAGAAGGATTTGACAAGCCAGAAATAGGAATTATTTTAGGTACAGGGCTTGGGCGGTTAATCAATGAAATCAGTATTGAAAAAGAAATTCCTTATAGTAAAATACCTCATTTCCCAGAAGCAACCGTTGAGTTTCATTCAGGAAAATTAATTTACGGAACCCTACAAGGAAAGAAAGTCATTGTCATGTCTGGAAGATTTCACCTATACGAAGGATACAACCTTTGGGAAGTAACTTATGGAGTAAGAGCAATGCATGCCCTGGGCATTCAAAAACTATTGGTTTCTAATGCTGCTGGTGCTATCAACTTGAACTATAAAAAAGGTGATTTAATGCTTATTGACGATCATATCAATCTTCAAGGTAGTTCTCCATTAGCTTTTGCTGGTGTGGGAGAATTTGGAGCTATTTTCGCCGATATGCTTGAACCCTATTCAAAAAAAATAAATACTTTACTGAAAGATATCGCTAAAGAAAACGACATTACTCTTTATGAAGGGGTGTATGCCAGTGTAGTAGGACCACAACTTGAAACAAGAGCCGAATACAGAATGCTCAAGATTTTAGGAGCAGATGCTGTTGGAATGAGCACAGTTCCTGAACTAATTGTAGCGAAGCATTTAGATCTAGAAACAGCGGCAGTTTCAGTCTTAACAGACGAATGTGATCCCGACAATTTACAACCTATTAATATTGAAGAGATTATTAAAGTAGCAGGAAAGGCCGAACCAAAAATGATCACCCTTTTCAAAGAACTAATTATAAAATTATAATCAGTGTTGTTTGATACAATGCAATTTTAAAGAAAAGAGAAAAGAACTATGAGCTATTTAGAAACAACTAAAGATGTTTACAAAGAAGCAGCTTTAACACCAGATGTTGGTTTATGCTGCACTACGAACCCAATTTGGGAGCTACCAGGATTAAAGATTCCTCGCATCATGCAAGAAATGAATTATGGCTGTGGAAGTACAGTTCATGCAAGAGATTTAACCAATAACCCTAAAATATTATATGTAGGTGTTGGTGGAGGAATGGAGTTATTACAATTTTCATACTTCTCAAGACAAAATTCTGGTGTAATTGGAGTGGATGTTGTAGATGAAATGTTAGAGGCTTCAAGAGTTAATTTTTTAGAAGCAGAAGAGCAAAACCCCTGGTTTAAAAGTGAATTTGTAGACCTAAGAAAGGGAGATGCTTTAAACCTTCCTGTAGAAGATAATTCTATCGATGTCGCAGCTCAAAATTGCCTATTCAATATTTTTAAGACTGAAGAATTAAAAAAGGCTATCGATGAAATGTATCGTGTTTTAAAACCGCATGGAAGATTGGTGATGAGTGACCCTACTTGTGAACAACCAATGAACGACACATTACGGAATGATGAGCGTTTAAGAGCACTTTGTTTAAGTGGAAGTTTACCAATTGCTGAATATGTAAAAATGCTTACTGATGCCGGATTTGGGACCATAGAAATCCGCGCCAGAAAACCGTATAGAATTCTCGATCCTGTAAACTATCCTACAGATGAATTAATTTATATCGAATCCATCGAAGTAGCAGCCATCAAAGATCCAATGCCTGAAGATGGACCGTGTGTATTTACAGGGAAAGCAGCTATATATTTTGGAGAAGACGAATATTTTGATGATAAAAAAGGACACGTTTTACTTAAAAATCAGCCTATAGCGATTTGCGATAAAACAGCAGGAGCTATAGCCGATTTAGGGAGAAACGATATTTATATTTCTGAATCAACTTTTCATTATGATGGTGGAGGGTGTTGTTAGTTTAAAAGTCATCTGATGAATGTACTCCAAATCTTCGACAACAATCAGTAAGGTTTGGAGTATTTTTTTGACTTAACTAAAAGTCAAATTGGGTGATTCTTCGAAATGTAATGTAGAAGAATTGTATCGAAATTTGCTCCCATAACTAATTACTTGTTTTCGATACTTTTTGCTCATACTTGCTTCAGCTCTGCTCAGCAAAGGTTAGCTCAATATGACCTAATGTTAATCGGCCAAAGCTTTTGCAACATCTGGAAACTCAAACTAACATAATTGATATAATGGTAAATGATGATTAAAATACTTAAACTCTGTATACTGACACTTCATATAACTGCTTGCTCCGGAACTAAACAAGTTGTGAAAACCACAGCTCTTACTTCAGAAAAGGTGACCATGACAAAAGATGCAATGAAGCCTGAGCAACTCATACAACCTGGAACACCAAAGACTCCAGAAAAACCCGAAATACCTACCGCACCTGAAATACCAGTTATTGAAGAAGCAGCAATGTTAGATCAGCATGAACAGGTAAAAGAAGTTTTTGATCACAGTCTATGGAATGAATTACTCCAAAAACATGTAAGCGAAGACGGAAAGGTGAATTATAAAAGTTTTAAATCAGATGCTTCTCGATTAAAGCAATATTTGGACTCGCTATCGAAAATAGGTCCTAGCCCAGATTGGACTAGAGAAGACCAATTGGCTTTTTGGATGAATACCTATAATGCTTTCACCGTTATATTAATTCTTGACAATTATCCTGTTAAGAGTATTAAAGACATCAAAGATCCCTGGGATATCCGATTTTTCAAAATTGGCCCTAAGTGGCGAAATTTAAATGAAATTGAGCACAAGATTTTACGCCCAATGGGAGATCCTCGTATTCACTTCGGAATCAATTGTGCTTCTTTTTCATGCCCTAGACTTAGCAATAAAGCATTTACAAGCAATAATGTAAATGAACAGTTAGATATACTGGCCAAAGCATACATAAATAATCAAACTCATAATAACATCACGGCAAATAAAATTCAGTTATCAAAAATTTTCCAATGGTTTGCCAAAGACTTTAAAAAGTACGGCGCCTTAATTGATTTTCTGAATAAATATTCGGATATTGAGATTAAGAAAAACGCTAAAAAAACTTTTAAAAAGTACAATTGGTCACTGAATGAGTAATGAAACCCTGAACCCTATTCAGAATGACGAAAGTCATGTAATCAGTATTATTATTCCAACTTGGAATGAGGCCAAAAGTATTGGTCTGCTTCTCCAATATTTAACCGAAAACATCGCAGAAAAAGAATTAATCGAAATTCTGGTTGTTGACTGCGAAAGTGAAGATCAAACCCGGGAAGAAGTCAACAAATTCATGAGGTTTTATGATCATTGCAGTACTCAACTACTCATCTCAGAAAAAGGAAGAGCCAAACAAATGAATTATGGGGCTCAACACGCCTCAGGAAGTGTTTTGTACTTTCTTCACGCTGACTCCTATCCGCCCAATCATTTTGATACATTAATTCGAAATGAAATCAAACAAAACAACAAAGCCGGTTGTTTTATCATGCGCTTTGATAGCAACCATTGGTGGTTAAAACTCGCTGGTTGGTTAACTCGGTTTAAAAGCAAAGCTTGTAGAGGCGGAGATCAAAGTTTGTTCATTACCAAAACCTTATTTAACGAATTGGGAGGCTATGATAAAAAATATACGGTTTTTGAAGATCAGGATTTTATTAGCAAACTTTACAACAAAAAAGAATTTACCATTATCAAGAATTGGCTGACCACCTCTGCACGACGCTATCGTTCCAATGGTATCTGGAAATTACAATATCATTTTTGGGCGATCTATATCAAAAAATTTCTAGGTGCTTCTGCAGATGAATTGTATCGTTATTACTTAAAAAACATTAGAAACTAAACTTTTACTTATTAATTCATTCTATCATTGATTCATTGCCCCGTAAAAGGCTCTAATAGTTTCTTCCGCTGGTTTATTTTGAGGGGTAAAACGTGCATCTTCCTCACCTCCTGCTCT
>JABSPN010000121.1 GCA_013214425.1 Flavobacteriaceae bacterium
ATAAAACTGGTGCAGATTTAGCTACAGCACCTAATACTACAGCACAATTTATCCCTGAAAACGACCAATGGAGAACAGAATCAATTGATCTTAGCCCATATATTGGAAATGGTAATGTTCAAATTAAGTTTAGAAACATAAATGATTATGGACAAACCCTATACCTAGACAATATTAATATTGGAGGAGCAGCTTTGAGTGTTCAGACAATACCATGAACACGTTGGTACTATATCCAAATCCTGTTACAACTGGTGGCTATATTACCATAAAAAGCCCCATTGACGAACAATTGAATTTTTCATTGTTTAGTATAGAAGGTAAACAAATCAAACAAATAACTGTACCAAGTAACACCAGCATTTCTATAAAAGATTGGTACTTAAGTAGCGGTTTGTATGTTTATGAAATTAGCTCCAAAAATAGAATTCAAAAAGGAAAACTAATCGTTTCGCCAGCTTCAAGATAAGCAGGTTACAAGAGATGACTGATTGTGACAAAAAACAACGAATACAGCACATCTCAACAGCTATTCAATTTCAAATTGTAAAAAAGCACCTAAACCAATAGGTGCTTTTACTTGCTAGCAGAGTACTTTAGTTTACAATACTATCGTCTATGAATCAATCCTGCTGTTTGTATTTCCTCATGGGCATAGCATCAATAATAGCGAAAAGATTCTTAGCGCTAATCACTTCATTTTGCTGTAGTTTAATACGACCATCTAAGCCAATTAAAATGAGCTCAAAATGCGCATCAATTTGGAAAAGTTGCCCTTTCGCTTCTCCTGATATGCTACCTGATTCTTTCGTATTTGTCACATAATCTACAGCGGAAAAATGTGTTCCATGAATAGCATATACAATGAGTTTTCGCTCCTTTAATTGATCGTCTAAGTTGAGTAACTCCTTGAATTGAGTCGTATATTTTTTTGCTTTAATATTATCAGTTTTAATAAGTAGTATTCGATTTTTCCACAAGTGGTCTTTCATGTTTTGACCGAAACATGCAGACCAAAAAAGACTGAATATCATGGAGAATAAAATGAGGTATGTTGTATTCTTTACCATAAGATGTTTATTTCAAAACCGTTATTGTAGTAGTTACATAGTTTTTTACAATTTAAGGAATATTTAATTCTTTTTAGCGAAAATCAATATGGTTAATTCTTGTCATGGTAAGCGTATGCCTAAAATTGTATGTATCATTGAGAATTAAACTAGGAGTGTAGTATTCTTACTGAATGGATAAGATAAATTTAAAGTGTATGGCTTGAAAATCAGGATTAAAAGATTAATGTTCTCAAGATTGAAGTTTAAAATACATCAAGCTACTTATAGATTAGTAATCATTTTGTGATAAAGCTTTTTTTTTGAAATACGCTCTATTTAGGTATGTTTTATTTTTCTATTATTTGGATAATATTACAAGCGACTTTTTTAACTTTATACAGCCAATTAATATTATTTTTTGATGCGGATTTTCAAAACACTTTTGTGTGTCACTTTTGTTTTTTTTATAAACACTGGTTACTTGTTTGCGCAAAACAAGAATAAACCTAAAATAGCAGTTGTTTTAAGTGGTGGCGGAGCCAAAGGAATTGCACATATACCCTTATTGCAGACATTAGATTCTTTGGGAATTGTTCCAGACCTTGTTGTTGGAACCAGTATGGGAAGTCTAGTTGGAGGATTTTATGCCATGGGCTACTCTGGAGATCATATTGAAAAGATTACTAGAACTGCAAAATGGGATCAATTATTAGGGGGTAAGACTTCTTTACAAGATGTAAGTGTTGAGGAAAAAAGTGAATTTGGCAAGTATTTTCTTGATTTTGATATACAGGATAAAAAAATAAAAAGCAAAGGGGCTATACTCAATGATCAGTATTTGAGAGAATTTTATATGACCTATACAAATCCCGTATTCAATATATCAAATTTTGATGACCTACCCATAGCTTATCGAGCTGTCGCTACAGACATTGTTAATGGCGAAGAAGTGGTATTGCAAAATGGCAGCTTGGCACAAGCAATGCGGGCTAGTATGTCGATTCCCAGTATTTTTCAACCTGTTCCGTATCAAAATACCTTGTTAGTAGATGGTGGTATTTTGAATAACTTTCCAGTAGATATAGCCAAACAATGGGGAGCAGATATTATTATTGGAAGTGATGTGAGCGGTGGCATGCTTTCAAAAGAGGAACTTGAAGGAATTACACCTATTTTATTTCAAGCTGCTATGCTAGTGAGTAACAAGAAAAACCCAAAAAGCAGGGCCATGTGCGATATTCTAGTAGATCATTATCCCCATCTTAGTTATTCTACAGGTGATTTTCAAAGCCATAAAGCAATTTACAAAGAAGGATTAGTAGCTACAAAAATTGCATTAGATTCCTTGATTGAGTTGTCTGAGAAACTAAAAAAGTATCCACAAAAAAAAATAGTACTGCCAAGTAACAACCAAACCATTGTTTTCGATAGTATTGCTTACAAAGGAATTAGTGAGTCTAATTTAGCGATGGTTACCTCACGCGCAAATATTATTGCTAAGCAAGCCTATACTGTTGAAGAAATTGTTAAAGCACTCGACAGGTCGATGGGTACCACATTGTTCAGTCAGATTGACGCCAAGCCTTTTGTAAAAGATAATTTCACAGGCTTAGAATTTATTGCTAAAGAAAACTCTAACCACCGTTTACGTACCGCATTACACTATGACGATTATCGAGGTATTGGTTTAATTGCAAACTACACGGGAAGGAATTTTTTAGGAAAATCCTCTAGGCTAGTACTTACAGGTGATATCGCAAAGCAACCAAGATTTAGAATTCAGTACCAAAAGCAATTTGGACAAAATAAATCCTGGTGGTGGCGAAATGAAATTTTTGGGGAATTTTTAAATCAAGAAATTTATAGACAAGGGGAATATACCGATGAATTTAATTTTGATTTTTTACAATTTAAAAATGAATTCAATAAGAATATTCAATCGCTAAAAAGCTATATTGGTCTGGGCTTAAATTATGAACGCTTTGTGTTAAAGCCTAAAGTGAATCTTGATATCAATGATAATCTATTTGATTTTAAAGAGTACCGATTTAACAATATATTACTCGATATTCATTTTGTCCACAATAACTTAAGCACTTTATTTTTTGCCACGAAAGGCGCTTTATTCAAAAGTAAAGTGATACGATCCTTAGACAATGAGTTAACCTATTTATCCTCTAATGGAGGTATTGCGTTAGAGAATCGAAAAACGAATAACTTTACAAAGCTTATGGTGTCTTATCAAAAGCGTATGCCTTTACAAAAGCGTTTCACGCTAATTTTTGATAGTGGTGTCAATTTAATTTTCCAAGATAAACTAATTGGCGATCAGGTACCCTTTGATACCTATGGCCTGGGTGCACATTATTATCTGGGAGGCTATTTAACTAGTACAAGAACAAATAGCCTTGTCTTCCCAGGCTTAAATGAAAACGACATACCGGCTACCCAAGTCATGAAGCTCCATCTAAAATTACAAACAAACCTGTTTCATAATATCTACCTATCACCACATTTAAATTATGCGGTGATCGGCTTTGGTAGTTTTAGTGATTACATAGAGAAAGCACTATTCCCAAAAGGGAATTGGTCTGAGTCAATAGAACCAAGCAGTTTAATTTCTGTGGGATCCACCGTATCTTACAACTCCATTCTTGGTCCCGTAAACCTGGATATATCCCTAGTAAATGATACTGGAATTGTACGTGCATATTTTGGAGCAGGGTTATTCCTGCAGCTATCAGATTAGAGAGTTTAAATTAACTCAGCTAAGCGAATCAAGACCATGATGCTTAGTACATACTTTGAACGACTCAAATGAATTTGTTATACTAGTATCATCACACCAAAAAATAGAGACAAATCCATAGTAGATATCCCCTAAAGATAAAATCGTCAAGTACAGGAAGATCGGAAATTGTGCTTATTGAAGAATCAATTCTCGATAGATTGCCATCAAGCCCAGATAGAATGCGAACTACATGGGTGGCTTACTGCACATTTTATGATAAAGAAAAATTCAATTCATTGCTGATGTCGACAACTGTTATGTCAGAATTGACAAACGCTTCTCTACCCCATTATGATCGTGTTTTGAATCGTGAGCATGAATCATGGCTTTCGAATTTTAGTATCCATTACAATGACAATACCTATCCGTTTTATTTTAAGAAAACGAAGCGAATCATTGGCCTTTTCAAAACAAAAAACAGTCCTTTACTTTTAACGACAACAACAATTTAATATCAATATGAGTAACTGATAAACAACTAAAATTAAATGGGCAGGTATTACTAATGGTGACGAATTTCTAGACTTCATCATTATATATTATATAGAGCAGATATGAGTGAGAGAATTTAGACACAAATGAAGTTGATGTATTCCAACACCAGTTTAGGTAAACTTACTTAACAAAAATTAGATTATTTTTGTAATAAATTCTGGTTACAATTTAGTACTATCAAGATTACTAGGTTGTTCAAATGTTGTATAAGCTTCCTATCGATTGCTTTTCCCAGGCCGTTTGTTCGCTTCAATTATCTCAATAAAATATAGTTAAAATAGCGCATTTATTTATTAGGACATAGCCTACATTTACAAGAGTAATGATGCTTAAGCGACTTACAATAAAATTCGAGTTAAAACCTCAAAAAAGAGGTTTTAACAAGAATCTACTGGTTTCTATGAGGAATAGAAACTACTTAGGGGGCAAATTCACATGAATTATGTGTGAATCAAATCATGATAGTAGTGATTTGTTTAGTTAGGGCGTAATTATTCTGGTGAAAGTTGTTGGATGGCTTTTTTTAGTACCTCAATGTCATTTTTTAGTTTTTCAATTTCATTTTGTTGTTCTTGTATGGCTTTTACAGTAACTGGAATAATTTCAGCGTAGCGAACAGCCAGTTTATCGTGTTTAATTCTTGTAAATGTGTCGGGGTTCGCCTCGTCTAATACCTTCCATGAATGTGTCTTTACTACTTCTGGCAACACATCGAGCAATTGTTGGGCTGAAAACCCAAGATGAGTTTCTTTTTCTTCCGGAGGAATAACTGTTGACCCAATGGTTTCATCGTTCCATTGATAGGAAAAAGTTTCCAATTGCATTAATGTATTTAAACCATGCGACAAGGACTTTACATTTTGTTTTAAAGTCATATCCGAACTAACAGAAGGTGCATTTACCATAAACAGGTCTCTCCATCTGTTTGTGGCACTTCCGACATCCGCAAAATTATTAAACTTCGGTAAAATCCCATAGTTAAAGGTAAATTCTGCAATTAAGTCCTCTATAACTTCAATAGAACCCAAGCCTACTTTGGTACCAGAAAGGGCATCACCATCTTGCACTTGAAAATGCAAACCATCGTCGATCGCATTATCACGTCCTACAGACGCGGTTCCTTGATGGTATATAAAACCCGTATTATCAGCAGTACCAGGACCAAGCCAATCATTATCAAAACCGCCAAAGGGTTGCCATATGGTCCCATCAAAATAGTAAAAACCCGGAGAATTATCTGTTTGGAATACAAGAAGACCCGTTGAAGGTGCATTGATCTGATCTCGCTGTACCTGGGTTAATCTCGTAATGAGTAATCCCTGAGTGGTAGAGTCTAGTTCTAAAATAGAACTTGGATCTGGTGTAGTGGTCCCGATACCAACTTGTGAAAATGTTGTTAGTGAATACAATACAAACAACATTAATAATAACTTCCTCATAATCTTTTTTTTGAAGCCGCAATTTACATTTTGCAAGATTCAATATCACGAAATCGCAATAACTAAAACATCACTTTTACGTATTTTAGGGGCTTAAGCGGCGGTAAAACATTATTAAACGAGGTTATTTTAAGATAAAAACAATAGGAATTAATGGTGATTTTAATCCAGTTTGCTATAAAATAGCATCAAAAAACAATATGTTGCTGCAACAAATTCAATTGTCATGAGCTATATTTTATGCCTTGTCAAAACGGTTTGTTTCTTATCACTAAAAAACCTTGACAATACTTAAATGTATTGTGTATGGAATACTGATATATACCAAATCTAGAGGTTCTGTTTTATTACATATGGAAAACACGCTAAGAATTTGCACCTAATTAGCTACTCAATCGAATCCAATTTAAGCTCTTTACCTTACAATTGAATTCAAGAAATTTGTAGATGTACGCAAGAATTTTTAAAACATTGTAAATTTATATCGAATGAACATAGGTAGCTAGATTAGCTCCTTTCTCTAAGTTTAATTTTTTTCTTAAACGGTACCGATAATTATTCACAGTAACTTTTTCAATATTGAACACCTCACAAATTTGTTTGGAGCTGTAATTCAGCCTAATTAAGTACAATAACTCCTTATCTTTTTCACTTAAGTTCGGATGTAGCGACGATAATTTTTTATAAAAATCTTTATTGATCTCGTTAGAGGCCTTCTCTAATTCAACCTTTGAGTTGGAGGATTTTATTTTATCTTGAATCAATAACGACACTTCATTTTTTATTTTTTTATCGATATCGAGTGATTTTATTTTCTGTTTTAATTCGTTTAGAATGGCATTTTTTTCATTGAGATGTAGTGCGAAATCTGTTACTTGTTTTTTGCGGTAGTGGTCCTCCAGTTCAATTAATTCTAACTCTTTAGCCGTTTCTCTTTTATTTTTAATGATGTAGAATCTGGCAAAAACAATGATCAAAATAACAAGCACAAAAGACAATGCATTTAGAATATTTTTAATAGCATTCTTTTCCGATAAATATTGTATTTTTAGATTCTGCTCACTGATGTTTTTATTGGTATTAGCCAACATTAATTTCGTATTGAGGTAATTCAATTGGAAATCAGAATTTTTGATGTTTAGTGTATCCTTGATTTGAGCCACATGATTCAGATTATCAATTAACGCATCATACAAATTCATCTTTTCTAAAATTTTTGATCTTAAATCTAAAGCAACACTTTTTTGCTTTAACATATTCTCACCTAAAATACCCAAACAATCATTTATGGTAGCAAGAGCCATTTGATACTTTTGTTTGCTCAGATAGGCTTTTGTGATATCTATTAATTTTTCATACTTGTAATAAACAGTTAAAGGGAGCTGACCAAATAAAGGCTTGGTTGAAATAATAGTATCGGGATTTTCTGCTTCTAAAAATGAAATAATAGAAAGATTGATATTGGCTCCCAGGGCCAAAATAGGATATTGGGTTTTATGTATATTTTTTAAAAATATTTCTTTAGCCTTGTCAAATTGATTTAACTTGAGATATACATATCCTATATTACTATCTACGACCTCTACATCTCTCATTTTTTGTAAGCCTATCATTTTATCTTTAGCCATTAATAAATGTTCCAAAGACTCCTCATATTTTTCCATAGCATGTTTTAAAAAGGCTTTAGCATTGTAGATTTTCCCGTATATTAATTTAATATCATCTGTATTAGTATGCTTTGTATTTTCACAATTAAAAAGTGCCTTTTCTAAATAGACATCTGCTTGCTTATAATTTTCATTTTCTATAAAAAGGTCTCCTAAAGCAATTAAATTTTTGTTTTTATTTAAAAAATTTGAATGGTCGTCTTTGTAATAATTAAACACGCGTAACAACACTTCTAAATGCTTATTGGTATGCCCTAAATTTTTATTGTAAATATGACTGAGGTCAGTGTAAACTGATGTTTCAATTAAAAGTTGATCATTGTAGTTGGCTATTTTACAAGCCTTCTCAAAATACGGCATGGCCTGAAGTAACTCTCCTACTTCCAATAAAAATTTTCCTTTGTATAGATTCGCGAAAAAATTGATTGCTACCGCACTATCCTGTTGCGTCATAGTAAACAATCGTTCCGAATAGAAAGCCAAACTGTCTGTGTTTTTATTTTCTGTAAACAGAGCCGCGCGTTCAACCAAATGTTGAACAGGTTTTGAAAGTTGGTTTTTAAAATCTATTTGTTGCGCATTTATTTGAATGCAGTTAAATAGGATCATACCATAAATAAAATAATGTAACAAACGCCGTCTATTTTTTTTCAATTGAATATGCATAACAGTCTTTAAAAATGAAAATGATGACTAAATATACCGTTATCGCATTTCAATATTCTTAAAAAAGAATTAAAAAATATTGGTACCACTACTCTACTCATTTGTATCATTGTTAAAATCTTTCCCAAAAGTGAAAGTTTTCAAAAAAAGTTTACCACTATTGTGTAAAATTAAGTTATAGTTTTAACGATTGCAAGAGATGACTTTTTCTTCTCTTTTTCTTTGGTCTTCCTAGTCTTCACATCTTGTTACTTT
>JABSPN010000122.1 GCA_013214425.1 Flavobacteriaceae bacterium
TTGTGAATCTACTGATAGTACAACCATTTCATTGTTTTGATTAAGTGTGATCACTACATTGGCTTTGATATCTTCGTCGATTTTAAAACTTGGCTTCTGAAGAAGTTTTCCAATTTCTTGTGTGATGGTCTTTGTCTCGTTCGTTGGGAACTTAGGTTCGAAGTTTGTAAACGCAAAACTGCTAACTGTAACAGTAAATGCTAATAATAATAAACTAATCTTTTTCATAACAACTTTTTTTAATTGATGATTTAACTAATAGACTATTGTAACAAAGATTAGTTACGCTATTTAACTTCTCTTAACGTTTTTTTCTGTTATTTCTGATAACTTTAAGATTATTAATGGTGTATTAAGATGCCTTTATGAATTAAGAAAATTATAGCGATTGAGAAGAATAGAAGTCAACCGTTGGTGATGGATCTTCAGGCTCTTCTTTACTAAAATCGGGATGAATCACTTTGGGTTTGTCGAGAATGATTTCCTCTGGTTCAAACAAATCCAAAGGAATGATAATAGGTTTTACTTTGAGTTCATTAAACAAGTGCCATTGGGTATGCTGTAAATAATACTGAGCTTTTAATTTCGCTAAAAGTTGATATTCTTCAGCGACCTTGTCTTTCCATTCATTAAAACGATGTAAACTGAATTGCGTCTGAATATCATCGCTGTATTCATTTAAGTCTAACGGAGCTTTGGTGCCTCCGCAACTCACGCATTGCTTGAATAAGGAGAAAGATTTATTGGTTTGCTGATGCACAGCAATAATGGTAAAAGGTTCCCTGCAGCAGGTGTCAATCTTTTGGTAAGTCCAAAAGTTACAGTCATTGCATATCATCCGATTAAAAAAACGATACTGAGTATCAATACGGATATTTTCCGAGTTACATTTGGTGCAAGTAATCATGGTTTGTGGTCTGATTGTTAATACTATAAGTCTGTAGTACTAACGTAATAAATGAAAGATTTATTTTGTACTAGTCGTCTAGATGTCTTCTTCAGCCCTTTTGATGATGTTCTCCGGAAGTGATTTTTTGGCTTTGGCTCCCATCTTTTTGAGTTTCTCTACGGAAGTGATTAGGTTTCCTCTTCCTTCTACCAATTTATTCATCGCAGCGGCATAATCTTTTTTGGCATCATCGATACGTTTTCCAACACCTGTAAGATCTTTTACCAGTCCTTCGAATTTATCATATAAAGCACCAGCCTGACGTGCAATTTCCAAGGCATTACGTTGTTGCTTTTCATTATTCCACATCGTGTCAATCGTTCTTAATGTGGCCAATAGAGTAGCTGGAGTTACAATTACAATGTTTTTTTCAAAGGCTTTGTTGTAGAGTGAATTATCTTCATTAAGTGCAATGGCAAAAGCAGGTTCAATAGGAATGAATAATAAAACGAAATCCGGACTTTCAATTTTATGTAAATCCTGATAATTTTTTTCTCCTAATTGATCCACATGTCGTTTAATAGAGTTCACATGTTCTTTCAGGAATTGCGCTCTTTGCGTTTCCTCATCTTCATTGATATAACGTTCGTAATGCGTTAGTGATACTTTGGAGTCAATCACCATTTTCTTTCCGTCTGGTAAATGGATGACCACATCAGGCATGACACGATTGCCTTCATCTGTTACAAAACTTTGCTGAACAAAATACTCGCGATCTTTTTCTAGTCCCGATTTTTCCAATACACGCTCCAGTACCAATTCTCCCCAATTCCCTTGCATTTTACTATCACCTTTTAAGGCTTTGGTTAGATTGATCGCTTCTTTACTCATCTGTTCATTCAGATCTTTTAGTCCTAATATCTGCTGACGTAAAGCTGCGTGATAATCGATACTTTCTTTATGAGTTTGTTCTACTTTCTTTTCAAAAAGCTGGATACGCTCTTGAAGCGGATTTAAAATATTCTGAATATTTTCTTTATTCTGCTCCGTAAACTTAGCTGATTTCTCCTCTAAAATTTTATTGGCCAATAACTGGAAATCTTTACTGAATTTCTCCTGAAGTTCTTTAATGGTTTGCTCCTGAGAGTTGAGTTTTTCCTCCAGATTTAAGTTGATAGCTTCTTGTTTCGTGAGCTCAATAACCGCTTCTTCTTTGTCAGTTCTTAATTGTTCAATAACTGAAACTTCTTTGTTGAGTTGTTCTTTGGTTTGTTCTAATTGATTAGACAACTGTTTGTTGAATTCTTTTAAAGCACTATCGTTGGTATTGGCCTTCATTGAAGCGATATACTTCCCGATAAAAAAACCAATCACACCAAATAAAAGGCTGGCTATAACTATGATAATCGTGTCTCCCATGAATCAACTTAATAATAAGTAAAGATAGGAGTTACTTTATATTTAAAAAAGGAATATGTAAAGCAATTATCAACGCTTTTTCATAACTATTCTGCTACGTTTTGATAACTGGATAATTTAGGACTGGAACTGATTGAATAGGATCTTTGCCCTGTCTAATTAATCAAAAACATAACACATGAAAAAATCAGAAAACAGATCAGAAATCATACTTTATTTTGTATTTACACTCGTTATGATAGCTTTAATCACTATGTATATTCTAACTGGTAATTTGAAGTAGATTTCATAATATACTGCTGACTATTAGTAATAATGGTCAGTAGTTATTCTTGTGTTTCTCTAGACCAATCGATTTTATCATCTTCATCGAACATTCTTTCCATTTTCCACTCAGCTACTTTTCTAACTCGTGCGATTCGATCTGCTCTTTCTTCATTATAAGTACATCTGGATTCTTCAAACCCAATCCAATTTGGGAAAAACCTTTTAGCGATATTGAAAATTCTCTTATTAAATCGAGAATGTGTATAATACCCTTTACCGCTTTTTCCACTAATGAGAGTAGTTCTGTGGCATATGACATATTTAAACGCACTAACTAAATCATGAGATCGTATTTCTCTTAGACCTTCGTCTTCAAAATAAAAACCTCCAGACAGTATTTCATATTCCATTTTTGGATTTTCGATCTTTGATTGTTTAGGTAATGAATCTCTGTACTGGATAAAAGTCCAAATATATTTTTGTTGGACAATTATATACAAAGCAAGTTTTTCGAGAATTGAGTAGATCATTTAATTAGAGTTCGCTACACCTCTAAAGAATTGGAAACCACCAAAAAGTATGGCTCCCCAAAAGATATAGCCAATATCTGATACAGTTGCAATAATGCCTCCTACACACCACAGCGCTCCATAAAGCATGTCTTTTCTAGCTCCTTCTTTTTTGGCTTCATTAATTTGTGTCTTTAGATTTTCAACGACTATCAAGGCACTTTCTGTATCTAGTCCTTGTTGAACTAACATATTTTTTACTTCATTTGGACGTCTGTTTCGTTCTATTAGTTGGTTGGCTGCAAATTCATAAACTTGACTGGCTACTTGTTCCTGTTCTACTTGATTATTTTCCATATTATTTTAGTTAATCTTGTTAGTGCTAATTGCTCACAAGATACTAAAACGATTGATTTAATTAAAAACTATTTGACAGTAAGGGTTTTGCTTGTAAGGTTATATTAGTTATTTCGTAGCCCTATCCAACCGGTCGTTGATAGAGTTACCCAAACCAAACTCAGGAAATTTTTGCGCTACGATCATATCCAAGTCTAAATGAT
The DNA here is from genome assembly GCA_013214425.1 of Flavobacteriaceae bacterium. GTDB lineage: Bacteria > Bacteroidota > Bacteroidia > Flavobacteriales > Flavobacteriaceae > DT-35. The sequence goes on from JABSPN010000122.1 coordinate 3,645, forward strand.
CTAACTTATGGAGTGAACTATATAGGTTAGCCGCTGCAACTTTTAAATCACCTGAGGAAGATAAAATCTCCACATATTTGATATTAGCTGCACTAAAGGCTTCAGTAAAACTAAGCACTCCAATGGCTTTATTAGGATGCTCTTTGATAAAGCCTTCAACATTTTCTACCAGATAAGTTTTGGTTCGAGGTGCGTAGTGTTTGGCTAACATACCGGGAGCACTGGGAGTATTTTCCTCTTTATTTTTAACGCGTATCTCGCCAATAACAGATTCAATTTCTTCAACAGAAATAGAACCTAATCGGTAGAGTACAGGTTCGTCATCTTCAAATCCGATGATAGTCGATTCCAATCCGTTCTGACAGTCACCACCATCCAATACCATTTGGATAGTGTCTTTAAAATACCCTTCGACATGTAAAGCACTGGTCGGACTAATCCGATTAAAGGGATTCGCACTAGGTGCCGCTAAAGGGAAAGGAAGTTTTTTTAAAAGCGCTAAAGTAACTGGGTGATTCGGAATTCGAACACCTACAGTATCTTTTCCTGCTGTGATGACATCAGGAATACTCAGATTTTTCTTTAAAACCAGCGTTAATGATCCCGGCCAAAAAGCATCTGCAAGTCGTTGTGCTTTTTCAGGAATATGACTCACAATACCTTGCAATTGCTCTACAGAATGTAAGTGTACAATCAACGGATTAAACAAAGGACGTTGCTTTACTTCAAATATTTTACGAATAGCTTGATCACTATAGATGTTTCCTGCCAACCCATAAACGGTTTCCGTAGGAATAGCAACTACATCTTCATTACTTAAGATGTGAACGGCCTTATCGATGTTTTTTGAAATAATACTCATATTCAAGTTAGCTATTAACTAGAATTGCATTTAAAAAGCGCAAATGTATTTAAAATATAAAAATGAGAAATCTATTTGACCTTAAATGTTTTACTAGCAAGGTCAAAATAGATCAAATCTTCAGGAAACAAGTCGTTTAATGAACTAGTTTGAGTAAGTTCTTCAGGAGTACCAAACAAAGTTCCTTCTTTTTTCATGACGATTAATTGGTCACATAGCGATAGTGCCACATTGATCTCGTGTGTGGAGAATAGTATTGTTTTTTGAGTGGTTTCGGCTAGTCGCTTTAAAAGTTTCAGGATATAGACTTTATGATACAAATCTAAGTGAGTGGTAGGCTCATCAAGAATGATTAAATCGGTATCTTGAGCAAAAGCTCTTGCCAACATGACTTTTTGTAGTTGTCCGTCACTTAATTCATGACATTTTTTCGATCGTAAATCCTGAATTTGAATCAGCTCTAAAACTTCTTCAATCTTATTGAGATCTTGTTGGGTAATGCTACCGATCCAATTCGTATAAGGCTGTCTTCCCAATGCAATTACCTCTTCTACGGTTAGGTTGCTACTAATTGTTTTCTTGGAAAATACCACACTCAATTGTTGAGCCAATGAGTTTGCATCATAACTTTCAATAGCCTTACCATTAATCTGAATTTTTCCAGAAAGTTTTGACAGCGATTTAGTTAAGGTCTTAATCAAAGTAGATTTTCCAATCCCGTTACTTCCAATCAATCCGATTAATTCGCCCTTTTTAAGACTGAAATTAATGTTATGAGCTATTTCGGCTACTCTCTTTTTTGATTGATAGCCAATAACAAGTTCATTAACCTCTAAAACGATATGTTGTTGCTGTTCTTTCAACTTAGACAAATAGTTTTTTCTTTCTCATTAATAACCAGATTACCACTGGGGCTCCTATAAGTGAAGTCACAGCATTGATCGGTAAGGTATATACGCTGTAAGGCAGTTGTGCAATGGTATCACAAATGAGCATTAAAATAGCTCCAGTAAATAACACAGCTGGTACGATAATTTTATGATTCGAGGTATTGATGAGTAATTTAGTCAAATGCGGTACAGCTAAGCCTATAAAGGCTATTGGTCCTGCGAATGCAGTAATACTTCCTGCTAATAAACTAGTAGCGACAATAATAACTAATCGAGAGCTATTAATATTCACCCCTAAACTTTTAGCATAATCCTGTCCTAGTAATAAAGAATTTAAAGGTTTTATAGACAGGATGCTTAATAGTAAACCTACTGCGAAGATACATAGGAACACTCTAATTTCTGTCCAGGAAAGATCTCCTAAACTTCCAAAGCTCCAGAAAATATAACGTTGTAATTGTTCGGCTGAACTAAAATAGGAGAGTACACTCACAATAGCAGCGGTAACACTAGCAAACATTAATCCGATAATCAATATGGCCATGGTGTTTTTAACCCGTATACTGGCGGCTAATACAGCCAATAATACCAAAAAGCTACCTATGCTTGAAGCGATTGTAATACTCCATTTTGAAAGCAATAAAGAACCTAAATAGCCACCAAAAAGCGATGAGCCAAGAATTACTAAGGCAACTCCTAAACTTGCTCCAGAGCTTAATCCGAGCACATACGGTCCGGCTAAGGGGTTTCTAAACAAGGTTTGCATCAGCAACCCAGAAGCTCCTAATCCAGAGCCAACCAATACAGCGGTAATGGCTTTTGGTAATCGATATTGTAAAACAATATAATGATTGGTACCTTTATCGGGATTAAAACTGGTTAGAGCTTCAAAAATGTCATTTATAGGAATGCGTACAGAACCCAAACTCAAATTCAATACCAATACTGCAATTAATAAAAAGATTAACAGTATGATGAGTTTGGTATATGATTTTGAAACTCGCATGAACTAATTCAATTTGCTGTAAAAATACAAATCATAATCAGGTAAGACTTCTGGATGCATTATTTTAATCATATCTTTTAAGATAAGATCTGGTCTGTTGGGCGCTAATTCATAATAGAGTAAACCACCAGTAGCACCTTTCTTTTCAGCAAAATTATAGATCTTACCGTTTTTAAAAGCATCAAACTGAGCGTAGTGTTCATTTCGTTCTAATAATTCAGCCTTAGATTCTGAACTTCCAGGGGCAATCCAAAAATCGGCCAATTTTACTTTAACTAATACTTGTTCAAAGTTTAAGTCGATACTTCCAGAGCCTTTAGTTTCTGACCATAAATATTGACCTCCGGCATCTTGTATAAATTGAGCCGCCCAGGAATCTCCATGGGGCAAATACCAAACATCTTTGTACATGGCACCACTCAAAACTGTAGGGTTATTTTGAATTGTAGCCGCTAATTCTTTAGCTTCATTATAATCGTTGGCAATTTTTTTAAAAATCTCTTGAGCCTCTTTTTCCTTACCGAATAAATATCCGAAGAATTTAATCCACTCTGCTTTACCCAGAGGATGACCTTCTGTCCAATCGGCATTAAATAGAACAGGGATTCCTGATTTTTCTATAGTATTAAATGTTTTGTTGTTACCATCTACTGCAAAGCCTACCACAGCATCAGGTTTCAATTTTAATAGCACTTCAGTATTGATACTCTCATTTTTTCCTAATTCTTTAACAGCTCCCTGATCAATTAATTGTCTGGTTTTTTCTGAAGAAACATAATTGGTATTTGGGAATCCAACTAATTGTTTTTCTACCCCAAGGGCCTCTAAGGCAGGAATATGTGTAGTTGAGGTGACTACAATTTTCTCCAGAGGAACAGATATAGTTGTATTTACTGAAACAGAATCTGGTAATTGTTTACCTTCAGGTAATAAAGCATACTTGTAAGTTATATCTGCATTAGGCCAGGGATTGGTGATATGCAAAACTTTGAATTCTCCATAATCCATAACTTCAAATCCTTTGGCATAATCATTTTGGATTACAGAAGTTTTTAGTTTTTGATCAACTTTGGGTTCTTTCTTACAAAATGTAAAAAGAACAATAAAGGATAGCAATGCATATTTTCTTATCATGGCTTAAAAGTAGTATTTATTCTTTATCTAAAATAATTTGCGGTTTATCCAAATAAAAGTCAATAAAAATGGCTTTAAGTCTCATAAAGTTACATTTCTATACAAAATCGAAATATACTCACTTCGAGCGATAAGTCATTCCATAAGCATCTAAATTTGTCAGTGATAGTAGTAATTTACCAGTCCAATAAATAAAGGTTGCTTGCAAAAAACTATTGGGCTGGTTTCTCTTTTATTAGATCACAAAAGAAATATCCTATTTGCTTTTTTTCTGGTTTCTCAACAAAACAATCATCATCTGCATCTGGGTTTTTATATGTTTTATAAAGGATGTCACCTTTTGTAAAATCAACTCGATGTTTAAAAATTGGTCCGTCAAAAACAAAGGTGTGAAATTCTCCATTTTCACCGCAAGGGTCTATATTTGATGGAAGCTCGCTAATAAGCTCTTTAGTGATGACTTCTCCAATAAAATCTTTTCCTAACAAATCTGCCTTGCAGCTTACAATAATGGTTTTAAAACCAAGATCCAGAAACTCATAAATCAGATAAGAAGTATTTCTTTTCCACAAAGGGAAATGAGGTTTTATACCAACTTTAAGTAATTGTTTTTCTCGATAAGCTCTCAAATCTTCTAAAAAAATATCACCAAAAATGCTATGTGTTATTTCTTCTGAAATGAGTTGTGAATTGATCTCTTGCATGATTTGATTATAATCATCCA
>JABSPN010000123.1 GCA_013214425.1 Flavobacteriaceae bacterium
AATGACAACCTTGTGCTTTCTATGAACGCGCCAGGATTGGATACAGCGATTAACAATGGAGATTTTGTTCAAGTTGAAGCCATCGATTTTACTAATATAGTAGATGATTTCACTGATCAAGCCACATTAACTTATTCTAGAGACGCTGGAAATAACCTTACTATTGGTGTAACCTTTACACAACAATTTGATTTTGCTTGTTGTCCTAGAACAGTAGACATTACACCTAATGAAGATTGGTGTCAGTTTGCTGGAGAAGCTGCTGGTCCAAATGAAGCACATTTTGAAGAAACTTATAAAGACATTTTAAATGCTATTCTTCCAAATGGAGCTCCTGCTACTCCAATTGATATTTCTAGTCTTTCTGAATATACTTCAAGTAATTTCCCGTTCACTATGAACTTTGAAGATGCTTGTACAAATATTCATTGTGTATCAGGCTTTTCTTTTGATAACGATGCGTTTATTACCTTAGCATCATCAGGAACTTTTGGAGGACCTTTTGTTGAAGGAACTATAGTCATTGAATTTGGTCAATTAGGTGGTGGGAATGGTGGTTATCTGGTATTTAAAACTGGAATAGCTGACCTAACCAAAGTACAGAATGTTCTTAAGTTTGATTTAGTTAGTAATACCGTAAAAGAGTTTATTTATATTGATACAAGCGGAAACCAAATAAAATTAGAAAATTTACCGTTCAGTATTTATGCTGGTTGTGGGGTAACAGAGCAAAACGATCCAGGGCCTACAAACTTTTTACAAACACTTACCGATTTTTGTGATTTTACCAGAGCAGATGTTGAAGATGCCTGTAATGGCGGTGGTGGTCAAAATGAGTTTACAGGTTTAGACCCTATCACAAACCCTATTGCTGATTCTGGTAGTATTCAATGTGAGCCTTGTGTGCCGCAAACTGTTGCTCCTGTAAGTTGTAGTGCTGGTTATCAGGCCTATTTAGACTTTATGAATTTTGATGGAAATAACGATTCGCAAACGATTTCAGGAGTAAGTTTAAGTACTTTTTATCAGGAGAATTTCTGTGATTTTAACCTACAGTATTTAGTTGAATCCTACAGCTTTTATATCACTACCTTAGGAATTAGTTCCTATACAGATGTGAATTATTTGACACTTATTGAATTCGGGAACACACAACTGCATTACGGTTACAATGATATTAATGCGGTAATCAATGCTTATGCGGCCTACAATACCAATAATAATTTGAATTCTGATACGGCTATTCGTTGGAATGAATATGTCAATACTATTTACTTATTCCAACATGCTGTTTGTCCACCATTGGCTTTACCAGTATCCTATTCGATAGACATCGTTAATGACTGTGAAGATTTCTTAGCAGGTATAAGAGACACATATGAGGCAGAGGCTTATAATCAATTATTAGCTCAATTACGTGAAGAGTTTATCGTAAACTATCTTAAAAACGGTATTGAAAATGTTGTGGAAACCTATAACATGGAATATGTTGACGAAGAATATCAATATACCTTATACTATTACGATCAAGCAGGTAATTTAGCGCAAACTGTTCCTCCTGAAGGGGTTGAACGCTTTGATATTAGTAATGATGCCTTACATACTTCTATCGATAATTTCAGGACAACAAATCCAACGAGTGAAAGTGCTACTTTAACTCCAGATCATCGATTAGAAACAGAGTATCGTTATAACTCCTTAAATCAATTAGTATGGCAACAAACGCCAGATGGTGGTATTACCAAATTTGCTTATGATGATTTAGGTAGAATCATTGCCTCACAAAATGCACGTCAATTAGTAGGAAATGGTTTCCCTGATACTGATTTTGCTACTCAATATTTCAGTTATACCAAATATGATCATATTGGTCGAATTACAGAAGCAGGTGAAATCGTAGTAGGTACTATTGGTCCCGGTGAGTTAACGATATCATATGAAATAAATGATGAAGGAAAACTGATTTTTAAAGAATTAAACGGACAATCATTACAGTTTAGAACAGTTAATGGCTTCCAGGACGATAATTTATTAAGGAGAGAAGTTACTAAAACAATTTATGACAGACCATTGGTGATTGATGAAACTCAATTCCCAATTGAAACCTCAGCTAGTTGTTTTGAAAATCCAGACACTTCAGGATATAACTACAGAAATCGTGTAACGGCGGTCTTGTATTTCGATCAGTATGACGAAAATACTGAAGATACCGACTTTAAAAACGCTTATTACTATAACTATGACATTCATGGGAATGTAAGCGAGTTGGTCTTTGTTAATACAGATATGGCTGTGACAGGTTCAGACGAAGATGTCAAGAAAATGAAGTATGAGTACGACTTGATTAGTGGAAACGTGCATAAAGTAACCTATCAAGCCGGACACTTGGATCAGTTTATTCATCGCTATACATATGATGCCGATAACAGAATTACTTCCGTAGAAACATCAAAAGACGGAGTGATTTGGGAACAAGATGCCAGTTATGAATATTATGAACACGGCCCGTTGGCAAGAATGTTAACTGGAGACAAGCAAGTACAAGGTTGTGATTATGTATACAGTATCCACGGATGGCTAAAAGCTGTGAACGGAGAATTATTAAATCCGAATTCTGATGCTGGAAACGATGGAGGAGGTACGATTAATAACAGAACCAATGTGGCTCGTGATGCCTATGGATACTCTTTAAGTTATTATAACGGAGATTATACCGCCAGAAGTAATAATGCTGTAAATGTATTTGGAGCAGCGGCAAGTAGACCTACTCAGAATTCAACAGGAACCGCTATTGGAGATTTATACAACGGAAACATCAGAAATATGGTGAGTAGCATTAGAACAGTGAGTTCTGATATCGATCCTGATGCCATTAAATCTCAAGCTTTCGGTTATCGTTACGACCAATTGAACCGTATCAAGAGTATGAACGGAAATACCTTGAACGCTGATGGTACTGTAGAACATAGTGATGCTTACTCAAGCACCTATAACTTTGATAAAAACGGAAACTTAACGCAATTAACGCGTTGGGCTTTTGATCAGGCTGCTGGTCAAGCCAATCAAATTGATGGGTTTACCTACCAATACAATAAAGACGGAAATGGAGATATCGTTAACAATCAACTACTCTTAGTAAATGATTCTGAGCGTGTTCAGGTATCGAATGATTTAGATGATCAATTCCAACAATTAAAAGATTTGGGTATCATTCCTAATTTAAGCTCGTTTGATCCAAATAATCCAGATCATCATAACTATGTCTATGATGAAGAAGGGCGTTTAATCGAAGATAAGACAGAAGGCTTACGTATTAACTGGAGAGTTGATGGTAAAGTACAATCTGTAACCAAGCAAAATGAAGATATTATTTCTTTCCAATATGACGGATTAGGAAACAGAGTGTCTAAAAAGACCTTTAATGCCTTTGCTGTTGGAAATCCGTCTAACACGACATTCTATTTGAGAGATGCTCAAGGAAATGTAATGGCTGTCAACAAATTGGATGTCGATTACGATTACATTACTCAGGAAACGACCACAACAATGCGCTTAAAAGAGCATCATATTTACGGTAGTTCTCGTTTAGGATTGGAAGAAAGTGAATTAGAATTGGCTAACGACGATGGCTCTGCACTTGTTGGAGGTGGTGGAACACCAATAGGAATACTACCGAACAGTACTATTGGAACGACCATGAATAATCTGGTGACCAGCACTGTAACAAGTTCGAATTCATTAGTAAATCCAGCATTAAATTTAGAATCTGAAAACAAAGCAACTTGGGAAGAATCTGGAAGATTTAGATTTAGAAATAATGACACCTATTCTGTACATGCTAAAGTACATTTCTTTGATAACCCTACAGAGTGGACTAGCATTGGACGTTTCGTATCGAAAGAAACACCTTCACAGCGTTTTAGACCCGATAGAAAATATGTCTTGCATTTACAAGCTCGTTATGAAAACGGAGGTTTTGTACCAAGAGTGGTATTGAGAAAAGAGTTTTATGCAAACAACTTTACCAGTAATGAGCGTGTGGTCTATAAATTAGATCAAAGTATTGCAGAAAGTTTATTGGATATTTCTTTTAATATCAAAACAAGAAACAATCTGGCTATCGATCCTCATGAAGTCAATATTGAAGTCAACGGTGTTATGTATACCTTAGGAAATGGTCTAACCAGAAGCTATACTGAAGATGATAATTATAATGAGTTAATGGATACTGAAGACAACCTCATTAAGGTGCGCGTTGGAAAGTCAGGAAATAATGCTAACTTTGGTATGTGTAGTTTCGTTTATGATTTCAATTTAAATAGAAACAGAAGAAATTTCAACAATATTGTAAGAGCGTTTGACTTTAGTGATGGAGACTTAACTTCAGAGGAAGTTACGAACGCAATCACAGCCAATGCAACGATTGTTAATGGCGATACGTTTGTTAATAATGGTTGTGGTGATCCGGCCATGGATCAGGACGGAGACAGTATTGTTGATGCTGATGAAGATCTAAACGGAAATGGAGATTTTGCAGACGATGACACAGATAGTGACGGAATCCCGAATTATTTAGATACCGACGACGATGGTGATGGTATTGATACCTTAACCGAAGTTGTATTTGGTGATACCGATGGAGATGGTATTTTGAACTATTTAGATATAGATGATGATGGAGATGGTTATTTGACTCGTGATGAGTTGAATGCTGATAGCGATGGCGACGGCATTTTGGATTACTTAGATAGTATTGACAATGATGTTCCAGAGACGTTCTTACCTTTTGATGAATTGATGTACACCCGTTATGTTGGAGATAAACGTTATGAGTTATCGAACCATTTGGGGAATGTATTGGCGGTGATTACCGACAGAAAATTACCCTTGTTAAATGCGAGTTCTGTTGCGATTTTTACTCCTGATGTATTGAGTTATTCTGAGTACTACCCATACGGCTATAAGTTACCTGGTAGAAGTGGAAGCTCTGGAAATTATCGATATGGATTTAATGGTAAAGAAGAGGATGATGAATGGAAAGGTGATGGTTTACATATAGATTATGGATTTAGAGTTTATGATCCAAGAGTTGCTAAATTCTTAAGTGTTGACCCATTATTTAAAGGTTATCCTCACTACACTCCTTATCAATATGCTGGAAATACTCCTATCCAAGCAATGGACTTAGATGGATTAGAAGAGTATTACTATTGGGATGCCATGAATCAAAAAATTGGCAAGGTTGAATTAAATATTACACGTGAATGGTATTATGGAAACAGTAATGAAAATGCACCTGACCTTTCAGACTATGGATTGTATCGTTCGCCAAAACCACTTAAAGAATGGAGGGAGCAAATAAGATTAGAAGATGCCATTCAAAATGCAAGAGCGCAGCATAAGCAAAACCTACAAGCCGCCGAAGATTTAGCACGGTCCCAGAATATTTTCTATATAACTGCCCAATTAACACCCGTTGGTGCAATAGGTGAATCTATTAATAGCTATGCTAAAGGGGATTATGTATGGGGAACAATTGATTTAGCCCTTGGGTTTGCAGAACTAGGAGTTTTTGCAAAGCTTAAACTAAAAAATATAAAGCTGAAAGGGTTAAAACTTAACCTCCCTATAGCTAAAATTGCTGAAATGCAAGTTCAATATTTGGCAAAAACTATAGAAAGGCGCTACTTATCTAGAAATAGACCAAGTTTTAGAAAAGGAGTTGTTGAACAAGTATGGCAATGTGCAAAAAGGAATGCAAATGGTGAGGTAGTTGACATTAATACGGGACAAGTTTTAAAGTGGGACAAAAATAAAAGTAGGGCAGATCAATGGCATATGGGACATAAATCTGGACATGAATGGAGGGATTTGAGACAAAAATATATTGAAGGTGAAATTACTTGGAAAGAAGTTTTGGACGAGTATAATAATCCAGACAATTATATCCCCGAGGACCCAATTTCTAATATGAGTGGAGCTCATGAAGCTACACCTAGACCAAAACCTAACCAATAATTTAAGAAATAATTTATAATATGAAAGACATAATTAGTTTATATGAAGAAAAAGGAATTAGTGCTGTTCAAAAAGGATTAAAAAGAAAGAAAATTGAAATAAATGATGTAAATGATTTAGGATATAATTATTTAATGACCTCATTGCAACGAGAATATATAGATCTTGCTTTTTTCCTTGTCCAAAACGGTGTTAATCTATTACATGTAGACTCAAAAGGACGTTCCATTTTGCATTTTGTTGAAATTTATGATTATGAACAATTAGTTTATGAAATCATTGAAAAGGAGCAAAAATTACTTAATATAATTGATTTTTATGGGAATCAACCACTTTGGACAGCAGTAATGGCTGATGCAGGTTTTGGAAATAAAGTAAATATTATTAAAAGATTTTTATCATTAGGTGCTCAAACAAATCATAAAAATAAAGTTGGAAGAAGTCCAATTAGTATTTCAAAAGATCTAGGTTATAAAGAAGTACTAGAATGTTTTAATTAAAATAATATGTTTAAAATATTTATATGTCATCTTTTTATTTTTCTAGCTACTGTAAATAGCTGTTCTAAATGTAAAAATGTATATTCAGGAAAGTTTTTTTATGAATATGGTAACTCTAAAATTTTTATAGACAGAACAAATGATTACCAAATCTCTAAAATAGTAGTCAATAATCAAACTAAAAGGGTAATTTACGAATCGATTAAATGGGTTGATTCTTGTACTTACATTACTATGTATGATTTTTCAAAAATGAAAGAAGAAGATTTATTAGTCGATATAAATTACAATGGAGGAATGAAAACCGAAATAATAGGATTTGAAAATGATTGTTACTATTATAAGAAGACTTTCAAGTTATGGGGCGAAGAAAAAATTGAGGAAGGGAAAATATGTCCATCTAAGGAATAGCGGTGCTATTCGCAAATCATTTCTACGTAAATGATTCCCATATAAGGGAAATCACCCGCCCAACCCTCTACCCTTGCCATTAGAGGCTTAAGGTGACAAGTTAAAAAATATAAGCTCTCAATTTTGGGAGCTTATTAAGGTTCTTTGAAAATATTACAAACAGTTAGACTAAAAACCTCATAGTATGGTTAGTCTACGGTTATAAGTTACCTGGTAGAAGTGCACAGTCAATAAACTACAGGTATAGCTTCCAAGGACAGGAAGAAGATGATGAGATTAAAGGAGATGGATTAAGCTATAACTATAAGTTTAGAATGCATGACCCGAGAGTGGGAAGGTTCTTTGCTGTGGATCCTTTGTTTAGGAAGTACCCGCATAATAGTACCTACGCATTTAGTGAAAACGAAGTTACAATTTATGTAGAACTAGAAGGGTTAGAAAAAGCCTTACCTCTTGATGAAAGAGTTCCAGATATTGTTTTTGCCAACTCAGTTGATGTTTATAATGCAATTAAAAATGCAGGTAACACTTCGTTTGGAGTTCTTGAAAAATTTGCTTGGGGATACTCAACTAATGTTAATACTCTAAAAGGAGTAGTTGCTGAAGCAGTTTTTGGATATACCTTTATGCAAAACTTAGAAGATGAAGATGCTGGTTGGGGTAATACATATTTTGAATTTTCTAATGACGGTGTAGAAATAGAATACGGATCTAATCAAGAAGAAGACTTAGCAATCCATTCGGATACAGGAATTAAATATGAAGGCCATAAGGATAAATTTTCTGTTAGTGCATTTTTAAGCATTAGGACTCATACTAAAGAAGGAACTGCAACCAATAAATTATTCTGGGGAGATAATTCTATTAGTGTAGAAGTTAAAGCTTGGGACCCTAAAAGTGTTAAGTTTTATACAAGTGGTTATTTAAGTAAATTAGAAGATGGCGTTAACCAAACAATTAGGAATTCATTAAAAGACAACAGAGATGCAGGTTTATTAGTAATAGACAGACAAGCTTATCTTAATCTTAGGAATAGGTATCCTGAAGCGGTTGATGAACTTATTGATAAATTACATGAGTCGGGTAACTTTTTAAGGTTAGAAAATAATTTAAGTAAAAACGCAACAAGAAGAATGTATAGTGTTGCTAATGATATTAAGAAAAAAGCTAAAGATATTAGGAAAATAAATGATGAACCATAAAAAATATATTTTAATATTAATTATTATGATTTCTTGTATTGATAAAACAGAAAAAAAACAAAAAGAAAGAAATTATTACTCATTCATAGTATACTCTAATCAAGAGTATACTATGTCTAGTTC
>JABSPN010000124.1:0-3180 GCA_013214425.1 Flavobacteriaceae bacterium
AATCGAAACTTTAGCCAATAATTCTTGTTGCTGCTGCAATGCTTCCAATTGCTTCCCTGCTTTCTCTCTTTCTAACTGCAGCATGGCACGACCAGTTTCATGCTTATCTCCAGCCGAACTTTTTGTTTCCGACTGAAGTGACTCCTGAACATTAATGATAATGTCTTGTAGAGCTGAAAGGCGTTCGTTTAGGAACGCCTCACAGGCTTGGTATAATTTCTTTTTTATTTGATTTGACATAACCCAAAATTCCTGATTTCTCTGGAATAAATAATTTACAAAATATTCATCATTCATTTTCTTTGCTTGTCCAAAGAAAACGAATCAAAAGAAAATGTCACGTTAAATGTTATTATTAGTTATTCTTTTTCTAATTTCCGATAATGATAAATCTACTAAAAGTTTTCCGTCTTTGTAAACGGTTTGGAGTTCTCCTTCTTTTTCTTCGGAAGGAGTACATTGATCAATCATTTTAATCTCATCATTTTCTTCAATTAACTTAATCAAACCTTTAGCCGATTTCTTTGTGCCATCGTCTGTAATAGGGTCTTTAAAAATCTCCCTTCCTTCTCCGCTGACCTCAACATAAGTAGCTTTCATAGCAAACCCAAAAGTGTCTCTGGTATTATACTGATAGGTAAAACTTCCTATACCTAAAACAATATTGGTTGAAGCAAAACCTTTCTTTTTCAAGCGTTCACATATTAGTATTGCTCTTTCTATAGTGATACTATCTCCATAAATAGCACCTATTTTTAGGTTCAATACTTTGTATCCTTGCTTATTGATTGTTCCTCCAAACTCATCCCATAATAGTTCAATAACTCCTTTTCTAATGACTTCATTATCATGTACTGTTCCGCAGATAATATCTACAGGATCTCCAGAGTCTGGACGAATCACCAACTTCCCATCTCTAGAAAGGATTTCTTCTTTTAATTGTGGTAGATACTCGGTTAGTACTTTCCATAAATCCCAGGTATCTGATACGACCGATAAAATCCCAGTAGGGTAGGTATTTAATAAACGTCTAAAAGTTCCTATTTCATCGTCTTTGCTTCCAGCGCACATCACACTGTGTTCTGTAGCGTTTACACTTCCTATGATCAATTCTTTAGTGACATCTGCATTATAATATCGCTCCATAGTTTTAATAACAGGTAGCGTATCACTTCCGAAGAAAGATAACACATGCCCCATTCCACTTAGCAAAGAAGATTCTGTTCCAGACATTCCTCGCATAGAAAAATCATGTCCCTGCCAGTTTACAAACTCCATATTCTCTGAATCAGTTTCTAAAGCATATTGGTCTAATATCTTTCTATATTTTTTAGCAATTGTGGCCGAAGTACATGGTTGCCAAATGGTACTAGAAAGTAAGGTTTCCATATAATTTGTTAACCAAAAAAATTCTGGTAAAGTATTCACCACAGTGAACATTGGAACACGAATAGGCACTTCAGTTCCCTCGGGTAACGCCTTAATTTCTATTGGTAAATATCCTAAATCGTGTAGTTCGCCTATATGAGTTACATTATAATCAACTCCTAAATAACTGTCGACATAAGTCTTATATTCTTTTAAGACCTTTTCTTTGGGCTGCTTAAAAAAGTATGCTTCAAATTGATGCATTAAATATTCTTTGATGAAGTATTGTAATCCGAAGAAAGTCACATGATCTATCCCTTCAATTCTACTCTTTCTAGGGGTCCAATTCGAATACACTAATGTGGTTCCGTCAGGGTATTGTTCTCTATGACCTAGTTTATAACCATCTGTAAGTAATAAAGGATTCATCATTGTTATTTTATTTTGCGTTAATTATACACAAATATAGTATTTTTATTTAAATCCTGAAATAGAAACATCTGATAAATTTTATTTAAAGAAAATGTGTTTTGTAAGACGCTCTTTTTAAGAGTGTTAGTTATTATTTAAAATTTATTAAAAAAAAATGGGTAATGTATACCCAATACGGCTACTTAGAATTAAATCGAATATCGCGGAAGCTGAAAAGCGTAAAGAGTAGGCGCTAATTAATTATTAAATAAAAATTTAAAAAAATGTCGATTAAGAAACAAAGTATTGTTGTATTCATCTTGAGTTTATTTGTCCTTGTAGGATGTCAAAAAGATGATTTTGAAGAGGTTCAGGAATCTCAAAATTTGGAAGCTAACCGAAAAGGAGGTAGTGCAACTACTATTTGTGGTAAAACAATTTTAAAGTTTAATGACTTATATCACATTCAAGGAGCCCATAGAAATTTATATAATCACTATATGGCATCTGGTGAAGATGAGCAAACGCTTATTGACTGGGAACAAGCAAGAGGGTTATACTCTCTAAGACAAAAGGAACAGGATATGGATGATGGTGTCATTCCAGACGATCCAACTTTTAATGCCGACGATTATACATTTGATGATGTATTTCAGGCTATGTTAAACGAAGATGGAATGGTGATTATTGGCGACTATCTGTACTTATGGAGCGATGGTTGTGTGATTCAAAGAGTTCCTTACAGAGGTTGTAAATACTATCAGGCTTTACTAGATTTTGCAAATATGGTTCGTGATAATCCAGATGCAGACGAAATGGGTGATCGTTTATTATGGTACAGAAATAACGTAGGAGTTGAAGACATTGATGTATGTAACGACCCAAGATATGATTTCGAAAGTATTAGTGAATTAGGTTTTGAAATCGATAATGATGTTCCTCCTACTGAAAAAGCTGGTGTTGACTGTGGGTTTGTTGCGATCATCACTCATGATGTTTTAGCTCATAATATGGCTGACCAAACTATTACTATTCGTTTTGATGATACTTCAAATGCACCTGCAGGAGTAAATCATATCAGAAGTTTCTATGTCGATAATGCTGAAGAATTTGAAAGCATTACAATCACTGATGCTTCTATTCCTTCTGTAATTGGAATTGATTGGACAGATACTGGAAGTGCCGGAAATGGTTTTATATATCCTGGTGAATGGTTTGTAGTAGAAATTGATTATAGTACAGCCCCTGTAGTTCCATTTATGAATGTGCGTTTATTTGGTTCTACAGCTGCATTTAGTGCTAATGGTTGTCCTGATGAAACTGAATTAGCGTTAAACTTAGAATGTCCTTTATCTATTTCTAAAGAAAGTTTAAATCCAGCTACTGGAGAATGGGCTTTTG
>JABSPN010000124.1:3190-8207 GCA_013214425.1 Flavobacteriaceae bacterium
AAGGAATGGAGAATGTAACTGGACCTTACTCTGTAACATGGAATTTTGGTGATGGTACAACTGTTGTAACAACCAACCAAAACAGTGTAGTACATTCTTATGGTATTCCTTGTCAGCCTTTCGATTATACCGTATCTGCTATTATTGAATCTAATGAAATTTGTGACGATCGTGTCTTAACCACATCTGCTAAATCTTATGACCCATGTAAAAGAAGAAAAGCTGTTGCCAAACACAAGGTAAATTACGCTGGTAAAAAAGTGCGCATGAAGATGAAGATCAGAAAGCGTGCAGATATTTTTGGAGGCGCTACTGTATTCAAAAACAAAATGAAATACAGAAAAAATGGAACTAAAACCATTACTGCTTCTGGTAACGTTGATTTATTAACCGGAACTGTTTGTACTCCTGTTAGTATGGCTTCATTAATGCCAACTGTAAGTCAGAGTGGTAAAAAGAAGTTAAAAGATAAATTAAGTGATGGAAACATTTATTTCCTTGATCTTAATACACCTTATTCTGTGACTTTCTCACACAGTAACGGATTTAGCTATACGCTATTCTATAGTTTATCTTGTTAATATATACAACATTTATTACAAAGAAACGGCGCTATGTAGCGCCGTTTTTTATTTCTTGTAATTATCCCATTTCATCTTCTTGACCCGCATTTTGTTTCTTCCTTTCTCATTTGGATACAGTTCTGGTAAAGGGTCACTTTGCCAATACTCTTTTGTGTCAATATCCAAAATAGAAAGCCTGCCTGTAAAAGCGGCACCTGTATCAATATTCCAAACGTTAATAGCATTCATAGGTATATCACTTCCAAATTTAGGCGTGGGTGTGTGTCCAATGTAAATCTCATGAAATAACTTGAGTCTTTTGGGATATAAAACCGAATGTTTTTCAATTCGTTTATCCATCACAACAGCCATTTCCCATAAGGTTCTGTCCCAGGAATAATTGGTTAAATACACTTCATGATCTGGCCCGTGCATTGAAGAAAATCCTGCGTGAATAAATAACCTGTTTTGCGCGTCTACATAGTAATTCTGCATATTATGGAAAAAGGTTAAGTGAGCAATTTCTTCAAAACTGTTTCTCTGGTAGGATTCTTTGGTTTCTTTACCTCCATTTCCCTCCCAAATTCCATTAACCATTTCTTTATCCAGCAACCATTCGTGACACCAAACGTCGTGATTTCCTCTTATAAAAATACAGTCTTGTCTTTGGTTCAGTTCAACAAGAAACTGAATTAGCTCTGCCGATTCACTCCAACCGTCTACATAGTCTCCTAAAAAGATCATTTTGTCTTTAGTAGTGACCTTGGCCTTCTCCATCACTTGATGTAAGGCTTTTAATCCGCCATGTATGTCTCCTATTACTAGTGTTCTCATATCATTATTTATATTCATTTTGCCTTGATGCAAAACGAATCAAAAAATCAAGACTGACTAATTTCTGTCTAAATTCTTCTTTCTAATTCTGAAGTTACCGTCCATAACTCATTGAACAATTCGCTTTGATATTTTTTGACTCTTCCTAGCCTTCAGGAGGCAAAGCATTTATTATTTAAGATTTATCGCGATACATGATATCGGTTCTTAAAATATACTTTGTTCCTGTTTTTAATACTTCTCCTTCATGACGCAATCGATGTAAAAAAATAAGTGCGTCGCCTTTCTTTGGTGTTATAATAGCATTGTGAAACTTTGTTCTTCCGCCTTCATAACCGTCGTTTAAATATACCATAAATGTATACAAACTCGCTTCTTTTTCATTACGAATATAACTTCCGTCGAAATGACTCTTAAAGCGTTGTCCTGGATTGTATTTATAAAATCGGAACATTTCATTAAGTCCGATAGGCTCTGCAAAATCAAACCGATCTTCAGCAAAAGGTTTTAGTTTTTGCCACAGTGTTTCAGCCATCTTGAAATCCTTGAATAAAACACGTTCATTATTGCGAATGCCTTTGTTCATAACCTGCTGTCCGCCAACATTTATTTTGACTTGTTCATATCCAATCTGTTCACTCTGATGAATGAATTGCTCACATTCTTCGGGAGTAAAAAAACCTTCGATAATGATAATGTCCTCTGCTATTTCTTTCTTTTTCATGATTGTTGTTTGTTATTTTTCAATTGTTTGTCATACTGAGCCTATCGAAGTATCTAAACAATTGGTTTTTTCGTTAATAATCATAAACATACGTGTCTACATTATTTGCAATTAGTGTTTCCTGAATAATAGGTTCAATCCTTTCCCATTTTCCGCCTGCTAATCCACATCCTATTCTTGGCATATGAACACTCGCTTCTAAGGCATTTGCTTCAACCGCTATCTTCTTTAAACAAGATTCCACTGCCTCGTAACGAATAGGTACTCCTTTACTGCCTGTTCTAATTCCTTGTTGCCCAATCATATTTCCTACATAGATATACTCAGAAACCTGAACAATTTGAATAGCGCCTAATTCAAAATCATTCTTTGCTCTATTTCTATGCCATGCTCTAAACTGAACTTCTGGTTCTGGCCAACGCCTAGATAAAGCAACAACAAACCCTTTCCCCCATCCGCCAATATTATTACAAACATGAATTATGAGTTTATTGCCTTTAGCCTGAGGAACGGTTGCATCTCCTTTTATGTAATTTATTTCTTTAGTCATTTTTAGATTTTTCGGTTTTACATTTTACATTTATCGTTCCCCAGTATATTAAAAACAGCTTTCCCGATTGGTATTCTATGTACTGGTATTTTGATACCATAATGTTGCTTCATTTTCTTGATCGTCTGATCTACTTCTCCTTGATCATATCTCGAAGAAAAATGGCCTAAAATAAGCTGTTCAACTTCTATATTGGAAACCATCTCCATAACTTCTTCTAGTGAACTATGCAGGTTTTTTCCTTGCTTCTGATTGGTCTCTGATCTGGTTAAAAATGTACTTTCATGTATCAAAATCTTCGAACCATTAAACCTCTCATAATCTGTGACGGGTGTGTCTCCTGAAAATGAGAGGATGTTGGTTTTTATTTCTTCGGTTAAAAAATCTTCACCATTTTCTGTCTTTACCTTAATGAGTTCGTATTTATTAAGGTTTATAAACTCTGCTTTTAATTTTCGCTTTGTCTCAAAGACTTTATAACTCAAGCTTTTTTGTCCAGCTCGAATGACATGTTCGTTTTGAACTGCTTCTACCTGAATACCGCCCTTTGTTTTGATCACAGCTTTATCCTGAATAGGAATCCATTCTGTCCCTAAACTTTGAGGATCAAACTTCTTGAAAAATTCATCTAAAAACCTAAACGAATTAGTATCTTTTGGAAAATAAATCTTGGGTTTATGGAAAGCACATAGCTGATTATAGGCTAACAATCCGGCTAAATGATCTCTATCTTCATGTGAAACAAAGACCTGCTTTATTTTCCCCGATTTGCCTAAGAGGTGTGAAACCACTCCGTCTCCAGCATCAAATAAAATTCCGAGTTCTTCAATACAATACCAGGTACTGTATAAAGCTGTTGAATAGCCATGTATTGTTAGCTTCATTATTTCTTATTTTTAAGCTAAAGTTATTTAAATTCTATGTACTTAGGATCTACATGTTCGGTTAGCCAAACTCCATTTTCTGATTGGAAAAACTGAATATTATCTCGATACATTTCTCCTGATCTCACTGAAAGAATAATTGGCTTCCCTCTTCTAGAACCTACTTTATTCGCCGTTTCTCTATCCTCACTAAGGTGTACATGATGACGACTCATTTTAAGCAGTCCATTTTCCTTAATAGCATACATCACTTTACCTACTGTTCCATGATAAAGAATTGCTGGCGGTTCTTTTTCTCTATACCCTAAATCAATTTTAATTGAATGTCCCTGACTCGCTCTTATTTTGGTTTTATCTTCATTAAAGGCAAATCGTTTTTTATCGTTTTCAGCAACAACCAATTCCAGATCTTCTCTGGTAATAGGGGTGTCTTCTTTATTAATTTTCTCGAGCAATTCGTCTACGTTTGCCCAACCTTTATTGTCCAATTCCAAACCTATTTTTTCGGGATGATGCCGAAGGATATAGCTTAGGAATTTACTGATATATTTTGTTTTCATTTTGTTTGTAATTCTTCTAATATATTATTTAATTCTCCTAAAAATTGATCGCTTGTTTCTCTACAAATAACTGCTCTCTTTTTAGGTCTTATCATTTTAGAAATTTCATTTTCGTCTATGTTTACATCTATTACATAGCCTCCGTATTGTAATACATTTTCAACTATATATGATGGAAGAGTTGTAGCTCCTGAAGTTCCTATTACAAAAAGAATACCTGTGTTTTTTGCTATTCTTAACACAGTGTCTAATTTGTAAAGCCTTTCATTATAGTGCTCGTCAAACCATAAAATATTTGGTCTTAATAGTCCTCCACAATTTGGGCAACTCAGAGTTGCTAATTCTTCTTTTGTCACTTCCTATTCTAATGTTTTAAAAGGCACAGAAGTTGGGAAAGGAAAAATTTCTTTTGTGCATTCTGAAGTACACCTCGCTTCTCTGGTATTACCATGAATTTCATAGATTCTTTCAGAACTATTACCAGCCCTTCTATGTAAATCGTCAACATTCTGTGTAATCAGATGAAATACTTAAATGTTCCAAACTCTTCAGGCTTATGAATATCTGACCCTTTTACCCAGATTCCATTAGAACCTCTATAGGTAGGTATTCCACTAGCAGCAGAAAGTCCTGCTCCAGTCAAAAAAGTAAAATGGTTCTTTTTCTCTTTTTTGATTACTTCTTCTATTATGTTTTTTAATTCTTCTCGTTTCATTTCATTAATTCTTGATAGATACGATAATTATCTTCTTCAAAACAGATAATAATCACTTCTTCTAATTCCTGACTTTTTTCAAATTCTCTAATCGCTTTTAAAGCCACTTTAGCCGCCAACTCTTTCGGAAACTTATAGATACCTGTACTAATATTAGGAAATGCAATGGTTTTGATGCCATTTTCTA
>JABSPN010000125.1:0-2455 GCA_013214425.1 Flavobacteriaceae bacterium
CAATATTGAGCCTGTCGATGTCTTTAAAATTTGAAGCACTACCATTGGGGTTATACGCTATTTCAAAATCGTGAACAAAGACTGTACCCAAGGTTCCATCAGCTAAAATTGGAGTAACTTCAAGAGCTACAGTACATTGATACCACCTAAATGGTCCAATATCGCTTGATGCTTCAACCGAGACATAGGCTTTTGGATCGATTGATATTTTCTCAATAGGATCTGTTAGTTCTGGATCTACAAAAGGAAGACTTTCTGCACCAGCAGTAATAGCGGTACTGCTTAATACCACATCATTCCAATCTTTTTGTTGCGCCAATCCGCAAAAAGTACTTACTAAAAATATTAGCAGTAGAATGTGTTTATTTCTTCTCAAAACGATTAGTTTTTAATTCTGTTATCTATTAGTTGGTAATCTTTTAACCGATTAGAAAGCACCATTTTTTCACCTTTTAGGTGCACATAATCTTCTATGTTTATGGCGACAGTCTTGTTGGATTTTTCTTTAAAATCAATTTCCAATCTTGGAACGGATCGCTGTTCTTGTCCTAATTTATTTTGATAGCGCACCTCAGAGACAAAGTATATCGTTTGTTTTGTTATCTGATACTGATCATTAAACTCGATGCGTATTTTGTGATAGGGGATTTGCTTCATCACAGGATCTGATAATTCACAGCTGTACCCCCCATTTTTTTTAAAAACGTGGATCGTATTAAAGTAACTTTCATAAATACTCAAATTAGTAGGTGATTGATTATCGCCGTTATAATTAGAGACTAAAATGACTTTTTCATCATGACTCACTTTTACTAAGTTCCCCTTCGAAGCTAGAATTTCTATCGTGTTCATTGTAAATAAGAAGTCTTGATTCTGGTTGACTATTTTTCCTGAATAGGATTCATAAATCTCCTCACTTGTATGTGATTGATAAAATGAATATTGCAGGGCGATATTGTAATTTTTCTCTGCAACATAATGCTGTTGCGATTGAGACACAAGATCTTTGAACGCTATCTCATTTTGAGAAAACATCGCTAGTGTTGTCATAATATGAACCAGAACTAAAAATTGCTTTTTCATACCTTAATCTTTTTTAGTGTTGGATCTAGTTTCTTGAATGGTTTGAATTCCTTTTTCTGTTTCTTTTTTCACTCGAATAAGGCCACCCTCTGAATCATACTCATAAAAAGTAGCATAGTTGTTTTCGTCTAACTCTGCCATTAATCGTTGGTTTACAGGGTCATAAACAAATGACTTTAAATTCCCATTGAAGGGATGAAACCTAATATCGTCGAAAAAACTTGTTACTTCAGTACCTTCTTTACTGATCAGCTCAATTTTAATAGAAGTCGCATTGTCTGGAATTGTTACTTCTCCTGAAATTCTTTGCCATTTATCTATAATTTTTCCTTTGGGGAAAAATTCATAAAACGTTGGTGATTCAGAACCATAAACATTAAAACTTACTTTGATACTCGAGTTGGTAAAACTTGGTACTTGAGTATAGCTTATGTCCGTTTCTACAGTTGTTGGAAAAGATCCTCCTAAAGTGACTTCAACATTATGCTCAGAAACCCAGGCACTCAGCATGTATTTCGCTCCAGGGATTGGTCTGAAAGAGCTTTTAACAGCAGAGACAAAGCCATCCACTGGTTCTAGACCTCCACCCGTTGGTTGCGCATAAGCACCAAGGGTTACAAATAAAATCATTAAAACTATGGTATATTTTTTCATGGGTATATTTTTTAGATTATTGTCTGAAAATTAATTTTTTAGAATCCTGAGGGATCACCGGGGTCATAACAATAGTAATCGTCACACATTATAAAAGTTAAGGTTGTATTAAAACTATTATCAACTCCCGTAAACTCTAATGCCGAATTGAGTTTTGGGTAGCCTCCAGTTCCAGCAGTGGCTGTTACCGAGGAAATACAGGTTAAGGTTTTAGTTTCTCCAACACCTATTGTTATATTCATAGATTGGCCATCGCTCAGAACATTTAAACTTGTTCCATTGTTTACAGATATTTTCATATTCTCTGCACAGTCATGTGCCTCATCAAAAAATGTCGCTTTTAGATTAATTGTTATGGAACTGTTGATCGTATTTTCAATGGTAATCGTTTTGCTGTGTGCATTGCTTTTGTTTTCGGAATCATCTGCACATCCTCCACTTTCAATTACCGTTACATCTGCACAGCTTGGATTTAATCTTGGATTAGATCGGTATTCTACTAAACTTTTATGCATCGTTACTTTTTCTCCGCTAGGTACCGATACACTGTACCGCCCCGTATGTGATAATAAATCGGAATAGCTCGGACTTAATGCACTTACATTCGGCCGATCTGCTCTTCGTATTTGAAATGCAAAATGATCAAAGGCTTTACTTAAAATTCCAGTTTGAGACTCATAATCTTCAAAACCATCAAATCCCATTTCTTGGTATTGGC
>JABSPN010000125.1:2465-8205 GCA_013214425.1 Flavobacteriaceae bacterium
TCTACGCCATGCGGACAGAACTCCGAGACCTCACTAGCAAATGTCCAGTTGTTATTATCTGCAACCCATTGATCATCATCTAGGGTTTCTGTTTCATTATCATCAATTTTGTAGAAAGGTGAAAAGCTGGTAAAGAATCCTTCTCGCCTTGGTGATGCAGCATCATCTAGGGTATTGTCTCGCCTTCCTGTTAAGTAGGCAAAGGATTTATCTGCCCTCCATTCTCCTAAAACATTATACAAATACGGATTGAACCTAAAATCTGAAGGTCTTGATGCTAAATCGTCTGTAATGTAGGCTGCTGCTATAAAATCTGGCAATCCATTTTCATTTTGTGTTTTCCACAATTCTTTGTAGGCAATAGCACTTGCATTTATAACATCGAAGGTGTTAAAATCTGCTCTATCGGTATCATTAAAGACTTCTGGTCTAAGGGTATCGTTTTCGTTTATAAGACCATCTCTATTTGAATCTAATGGATTTACTTGAGATGTCACCGATGCCATAGAAGCTGTATGTTGGTTACGATAACCAGATCGATAAATTTTAAACAAGTAGTCATCGCCGGGCTCTCCACAAGAATTCAGCAGCTGCCCCGATTTATTCATTAAAGAAATTCCAGTATCCGATTCATTAAATCCAACAACCCAATACTTAGCTAAATAGGCTTCATCCTCAGCATAATAAAGTTGTAACTCATCACCTAACTTAAAGTAGTTCGATAGATTGGATTCATTTTCAAAAGAGAAGTAAGGATCACCTTCTATTACACTTAAGCTTCCTTTCAGATCAATATTTTGGGAGGCTTTATCCATACCGTTATAATACCAATGTACTGGATAGGTAAAGTTGTAATAATAATCGTCATACTCATTAATGGTTTTCGTTAAAAGCACCTGACCCGTATGTGCATCCCATACTAAATTTTCTGTTGAGACTCTGGAGCCTAAATCGTAGGCTACCTTCTCTTTTAAGATCCCAGCTTTACGAATTACCTTGGTATTCGTAGCTGTTCTTAAGATTGTTTCATTATAGGAATATGCTGGTAATACTAAGGGTACAGCACCTGGGAATATTCCCAGTATAAATCCAGCTAAATTTCCATTAAACCCTACAGATGTAATATCCGAATAATTTTCTCTAAAATCATTAATGTTATCATATTGCATACCAATGACATTATTGGTACTGATTTGCCCTTTTCTATTGAGTGTTGGCAATAAATTTTCTAATTTCCCTTCATTTAAAGCATAATTATAATCTACTCTTGATATCGGATTTTCTCTGCCTTCTGCGTATATTTTTTGACTTTTCATTTTTCCATTCATATCATTTGTTTCAATAACAAATCCTTGTGACATGGTCAAATGATTTTTAACTGTTAAACCTAAAAGACTCGAAACTGCACTAAAAATGGTAGCACGAGGAGTATCGGCTTTTGTGGTTATATCGGTTTGATCTGTTAGCGTTGGGAAATCTTTACTAGTATAAAACTCATTTACTACTTTACCGGTAGCATGTTTTTTAACCACTCGTCCAGTCCCTTCCTCTATACGACTTATATTCTTAACCGTTACGCGTCCATAACTTACCATAGGAGACGGAAAGAAGTTTTCACCAAAAGGTGTTTCTGTATAGTTGCTTTCTCCTGGCGCAATTAATTTATCTTTATTTGACCCTGGTTTTCCATAATAAGGCATGATTAATGGGTTTTCTCTAGAACTATTTGGTTCATAGGTGGCAACACCACTGGTATTTCCATTAGCAAGAGTATAACTGTATTCTTGACCGTAAAATTGCCCCTCAGAAATGTTGGAAGTCATTTCGTCCCAATTATCATACAATGCTACTTTTGTTACCCGCAGGCCTCCTCCCAGTTTTCTTTGATTTGGTTCTTGAAAGCGAATCCATGATTTTTCTGGTATTAAATATTTTGCACATCCTTTGCGCTCTAAAGCCTTATTAGGGCCTGAAAATATATTCGATATTCCTTCTAGACTTCCCGTCAAGTCTAATAAAATAGACTCAAAATCATCTGCATAAGCATCTCCTCCAATGCCGTATACTACGCGATTTAAGTAGGAACGACCAAAATACCAACCCGCTTTAGAAATGGGATTTACTTTGCTACCAGAACTCAAAGTAGTTTCACTGTCAACAAATTTCATCGGTATGGCAACAAATGTTCCATTATGTGTTCCTGAAAACTCTTCTATTTCAATGGCTTTTTGTTGGTCTATCTCAAAATATCCTGAAACATAATCGTATTGCCAAGACGATCCACTAACCATATTTAACAGGGTTCTAAAGTAAATAGGTTGATCGTAATGACTCCCTAAATATTGTTGCTTAAAGGAATCGGCTGTTAATCCTAATCCTGTTTCATCAGAAATTTTTATGAATGCATATTTTTTGTGTGATGACGTGTTAAACAACTGGTTGTTGTTCACGTTTGTTGCATTAAAGTCACTACTATTCCCAACACCATAAAACTTAAACATTTGCATGGCTTTCTTATTCTGAACATATCCGTAATCATCAGACTCATAATTTAAGGCCAATTTACCACCTGATGGAAGATTCACAGAGGTCAATGTCCATGCAATAACATTTCTGTCTGCGGTCGCTTTGTCTTGCTCTACAAATGGGAACTCTGCATTGGTTAATGGTGCGGTAACCTCACAACTTGGTTCTGTAATATTTTCCTTGTAATTGCCCCAAACATCAAAACCTTTAATGCTATAATTTGGATTCACTTGTAGGTCTGTAACCCCATCGTTATCAGTATCCAACTCACCATAATAAAATTTATAGGGTGTGTATTTTCCCATGTTGGAGTTTCTATAGGTAAAATATACTTTCTTCAGGGTTAGTTTCCCGCCCAGATTCGTATTGACACCATCGTCATTTATATAGGGTAATCCGTCATTATTCATCAGCGTTGTTCCGCCCTCTCCCCGACATTGAGAATAATCGTAATCGAAATGTGCAATTTTTATAGCAGCCTTACTTTTAGCCTCATAAGAAAGGGCCTCGAAAGTATCTCCTTCACCAAAAGTTTGCATTAATTTTTGATACTCTGGCTTGGAGTATAAATAAATCTTTTTGATCTTAAGCATTTTAGTGGTTCCTCTCCCTCCATTCTTATCAATAACTCCTGTAGCATCTCTTCTTTCATCAAATTCAAGTTTTGCAACATGCGTTTTTGTTTCGATATGATTTGCGTATAACAATTCTTTTTCACCATAGATATAACTTCCTTTTTGATCTATATTTTGAGATTTTAATCCTTCGTTATACGAAGCTTTATTTTGCTGATATGGTGTTCTCCATTTATAATCATTTACGGTTGTGTAGGAAAATTTAGTATACGATCCAAAATCATCATCTGTTATCCCATTTCCTGATCTATCTTCATAATCTGAAGATAGAATTGAACTCAAGGCATAAGTATGTGCATAACCTGGTGTTGTAATTCTATTCAAATACTTATCGCTATAATTTCGATGATTGCCAGACACACTGCCGTTATAGCCTACTAAGCCCGTTTGGCAATCAAAATCACTTCTTTTCGACACATCAAAAGTTGCCTCTACTTTTGTGGTGTTATAAGCTGTTTCGCCAAAGACATAGGTACTACCATCTGGCTTTAATATTTTTATCCCTACGGTATGATGCGCTTTTGAAAAGTCTTCTTCTCTGTGTTTCACAAAATCATCTTCCGCTGCCTCTTTATTACTGATCTTTTGTATGTTTTGATTTCTGAGTAAACGTTTAGATCGTTTAATTTTGGTATTGATGTTACGATTGTCATGCGATACTATTCCTGAAGCATTTACCTGCTTTACCTGAAAAGTCGATTCCAGGTTCCTATGCCATTTACCCCCATCTGTCACTTTAAATTTCATCGGCTTGTTGGCGTGAAGTAAATCATTGTAAATATCCAATTCATTATCTACGTCTAATTCTCCAACCATTTTAAAATATACAGGTTCGTATTTTTTATTGAGTTGTGTTTCATTCTCATATTCCTTAAATTTAGGTAATGCATAATTTCTATCCTGCCATTTATCTATTTTTGAATACGATGGCGAGACCCGAAAATCGACTCCTACTTTAGCCGTGTTCCCGACTGCTGCTTCTACTCCTAAAGTGCTGCTTTCCCCAAAATCTACTATTTTATGATCATAGACATAAGATGTTTGACTGCGATAGGGCCTGAACATCCCATTTAGTCCCTGACCATTCACAGAATACAAATCATAGGTGTAATTTGTAACAGGTAAAACCAATGTGTTTTTATTAAAATGCTTGTCTTTGACCCTATTAAAATCTAAGATTCCGTTTTTCCCCTCATTCGCTTCTGTATGTTCATATCCGTAAGCTTCAATTAGTTTATTTTTCTCTTCACTCCTAATTTTTTGAAACGTACCGTAACCCGTAATCTCTCCTAAACCTTCAAGTAAAATATATTCACCACCTGTACCCGCATTAAAGGTATAGCTGGTGTTTTTCATTCCTGCTCTTTTGGTTGGGGTAAAACTTTGATCGTTAAGAGAAATAGCGCCTCCAACAGAGCCCTTATTCATTGTTTCTGATTCAATTTTAAAACCAAGAAACCCAACTGAAGATTTGATGGAAAGTTGAGATCTTTTAGTAGATGCAGATAGACTCATATTTTCTAATCCTTTTCTCGAGTTCAATCCAATTCCTAGCTTTCCAGAAGTGGTAACTGTTTGAAATTTGGAGTTTAAGTCACTTTTATCAGATAATGTTAAACTTGGACTTACTGTTGCTCCCTCTGCAACAGAAGACGACAAACTCACTCCCACACTCACATTCTCTCCAAGAGAGACCCCAACACCTAATGAAGGTCTAAAAGAAACTCCATTATAATTGTTATACTGTACACCCAAGCCCACATTTGCTGATACAGCATTCTCCGCACCAGCAAAACCAGGAACAAATCCAAGATTAACACCTACAGTAACATTATCACGCATATCGTTTTCATACCGAACTTTATCGCCTTTAAAATCATCTGGAAGTCCACGAACTTGTCGTCCAATCTGACCAATATTCATATTCCAGCCCAAGCCAACCCATGAGGCTTCTTGATCAACGGTAATGCCAGAGGTATAGGACAAGTTTAAAGGATATCCCCCCACATCCATTATAGGAATATTATAGTTAAAATCTCCTGTTGATAAATTAACCATATCTGAGCTACCAATTGGAGTAAATGAATTGAATTCGGGCTGAGTAGGGCCACTGGTTATTGCAAAAACTTGATTGACTCCAGAATACTGAATCAATAGTTGCATTGCTAAATAACTAGCAATCACTTTAGAAAACTTCCCTTCACGTATTTTTTTTAATATCATCTTACGATTAATTAAACGGTTAAATTAATTTAATACACAAACCCAATAGCGCTTTAATATGCTATCAAATTCAACTGCTATTATTGCTCCAAGCAATTCATGAAAAAATACCAGAAAAATGTTAAAACGAAACGTTACGTGGTAGTCTTTGAAGTTGCTTGTTAGTTATATTTGTTAATCAATAATTGCGGCTCAGTATATGAAGTGTAAGAATAATAAAAACACCACATTTTGTTTAAATACAGAACCGAATTTTACATTTGTTTAAATTTCATTACATAATAAATCAAATTTGAATCTGACAGTTATGATCTAAAGCTCTTATATTTAGTCACAATGCATTTTTTAATTTTGAT